>JAUVKJ010000036.1 GCA_030592145.1 Bacteroides sp. | reverse complement strand
GTTCAGCACCGTATAATGTTCACCATCGTTCATCGAATGCAATCCGCTCACACCCGATTCGCTAAAAACCCTTTCCCTGTATATATCATTAAAAGTGATTTCACGGCCGGCACCCTGGCCCCTGGCCTGCATCATCGGCAGAAGGACCAGCAGACAAATAGCTATCTTATTGATTTTCATAGATTTTTAAGATTTCGGACAGGAAGTTTCTGCCATTATTTTTTATTTCCATAAATGTAGTTGTTTATCCTTAAAAGAGCCAATGACTTTTAGCAGGCAAAGGGTTTGGATTTATCTCATTATAACTATATTTGCATTCTTTTAGAAATGATAAACGATTACAGGAGCATGATCAATATTACATTTCCGGACAATTCCGTAAGAAAATACAGGGAGGGAATTACAGGATATGAAATTGCCGAAAGCATCTCGCCCGGACTGGCCAGGGAGGTACTGTCCATCACCGTAAACGGGGAGTTGTGTGACCTGATGAGGCCCATTGGGGAGGATGCCGGCATCCTTTTACATAAATGGGATGATGAAGATGGGAAGCATGCCTTCTGGCATTCATCGGCACACCTGATGGCAGAAGCCATCGAGACCCTTTACCCGGGCACCAAATTCGGAATAGGTCCGGCCATCGAACAGGGTTTTTATTACGATATAGACCTTCCCGGGGGAAAAGTCCTGACGGATGCAGACCTGCCGAAAATAGAACACAAGATGAAGGAGCTTGCCTCCCGGAAAGAGGTTTACACGAGACGGGAGGTCAGCAAGAAAGAGGCCATGGATTATTTCGGGAAGAAAGGAGACGAGTACAAGCTGGAGCTGATCGATGAACTTGAGGACGGAACCATCAGTTTTTACAGCCAGGGAAATTTCACGGACCTCTGCCGGGGACCTCACCTGCAGGATACAGGTAAAATCAAGGCCATCAAGATGCTGAGCCTGGCCGGCGCCTACTGGCGGGGAGACATCAAGCGCAAGCAACTGACCCGCGTATACGGTATCACCTTCCCTAAGCAAAGCCAGCTGGAGGAATACCTCGACCTGCTTGAAAAGGCAAAAGAACGTGACCACCGGAAAATCGGTAAAGAACTGGAACTTTTCACTTTCTCCCCGAATGTGGGACAGGGACTGCCTCTCTGGCTGCCCAAGGGCGCTTTCCTGAAGGACAGATTGGAGCAGTTCCTTAAAAAAATTCAGGTCCGGCACGGTTACGAGCCGGTACTTACCCCGCATATAGGCCGGAAGGAATTATACATAACCTCGGGGCATTATGAAAAGTTTAGTCAGGATTCATTCAGGCCCATTTCCACACCCGTCGAGGGAGAAGAATTTATGCTGAAACCCATGAACTGCCCGCACCACTGCGAGATCTACAAAAGCAAACCCCATTCCTATAAGGAGCTGCCGGTACGGTATGCGGAATTCGGGACCGTCTACCGCTACGAACAGAGCGGTGAACTGCACGGGCTCACCAGGGTGCGGTGCTTCACGCAGGACGATGCACATATTTTCTGTCGCCCGGACCAGCTCAAGGAAGAGTTCATCAAGGTCATCGACATTATACTGTATATTTTCAAGGCCCTTGATTTTACAGATTATATGGTACAGATCTCCCTGCGAGACCCGGACGACATGGATAAATACATGGGTACGGATGAGAACTGGGACAAGGCCGAGCAGGCAATCATTGAAGCTACAGCCGAAAGTGGACTGGAGACGATCACAGAAGTCGGTGAAGCCGCCTTCTATGGTCCCAAGCTTGATTTCATGGTCAGAGACGCCCTGGGAAGGAAATGGCAGTTGGGCACCATCCAGGTCGATTACAACCTGCCAGACCGTTTTGAACTTGAGTATATCGGTGCCGACAACCAGAGGCACCGGCCGGTCATGATCCACCGGGCTCCCTTCGGATCCATGGAGCGTTTTGTGGCCGTTCTGATCGAACATTCCGGGGGTAAATTTCCTTTGTGGCTGACCCCCAACCAGGTAGTCATTATTCCGGTGAGTGAAAAATTCAATGATTACGCCGAAAAAGTTTTTAAATATCTAAATAATTACGATATTCGCACTCTGATTGACCAAAGGAGTGAGAAAGTAGGTAAGAAGGTCAGGGACAATGAGTTAAAGAAGATTCCATACCTGCTTGTTGTGGGCGAAAAAGAGGAAAATTCCGATTCGGTTGCTGTCAGGAGACAAGGAGAGGGTGACAAAGGCAGTATGAAATTGCAGAAATTCGCCGAAATGCTCATCAGGGAAACGGAAAAACAATTAAAAAAAGCAGATTAATAATTAACCAAATAAGGAGGACCAAAAAATAGCCGGACCATATCCCAGAAAACGTTATTTCAAGCCGAGGGAAAGACAACCTCAGCACAAAATCAACGAAAGGATCACAGCTACCTATGTAAGGGTGGTTGGTGACAACATCGACAACCCGGATGTATATTCCATCAGGGAAGCCATTGAGATGGCAGATAAATTAGAACTGGATCTGGTTGAGATATCTCCCACTGCCGATCCTCCTGTCTGTAAAATTATTGACTATCAGAAGTTCCTGTACCAGCAGAAGAAAAAGCAAAAGGAACTGAAAGCCAAGACGACAAAGATCATTGTGAAGGAACTGAGGTTCGGTCCCAATACTGATGATCACGATTATAATTTTAAGCTGAAACATGCACAGAAATTTTTAGAGGATGGCGCAAAGGTAAAAGCGTTCGTTTTTTTCAAAGGCCGTTCGATCATATACTCGGAAAAAGGAGAGATACTCCTGCTGAGATTTGCACAGGATCTTGAAGAGCTGGGTAAGGTTGAGCAGATGCCGAAGCTGGAAGGGAAACGGATGACCATGCTGATTACCCCGAAGGCCATAAAGAAAAAGTAACAGAATTTCATTTTTAAATAGATTAGAATGCCGAAAATGAAGACAAATCCGGGTGCAAAGAAGAGATTTTCTTTGACCGGTTCAGGAAAGATCAGGAGAAAGCATGCTTTCAAAAGCCACATCCTGACCAAGAAATCCAAAAAGAGGAAAAGGAATCTTGGGTATTACACAGAGGTGAGTAAGGCTGACTTGAAAAACGTCAAGCTTATGCTGGGCATGAAATAATGATCACAGAAGTTGTAATAATTGTTTAACCAGAATGAATGAGCACTTAAGAATATAGTGAATAGGAATTCCCTGTATCGCTTACCATTCGAAAATTCAGAAAAATGCCAAGATCAGTAAACTCAGTAGCTTCGCGGAAGAGAAGAAAAAAAATACTGAAACAAACAAAGGGTCAGTTCGGAAGGCGCAAGAATGTGCGGACCGTAGCCAAGAATGCGTATGAAAAGGGACTGACATACGCGTACCGTGACCGTCGCAAGAAAAAAGGCAATTTCAGGGCACTATGGATTCAGAGGATCAATGCAGGGGTACGTCAGTACGATATGTCTTATTCGGAATTTATGGGAAAACTTCATAAAGCCGGAATCGAACTCGACAGGAAAGTACTGGCAGACCTGGCCATGAATCATCCCAAAGCCTTCGAAGAAGTGATAAAAAAGGTAAAAACTGCATAATAAGAAAAGTATTGTCTGAAAAGTGGGCCGTCTTATAATAAACTGAGGCGGCCTTTTTTCTTCTATCCATTCGCATATTACCAGATAAGACTGAAAACAAATTACAGACAAATGAAGATCGCGATTATCGGATACGGAAAAATGGGCAGGATTATTGAATCCATCGCCACAAGGCAGGGCCATACGATCGGGTCCCGCATCGATGTTGGCAACCAGGATCTGCTGTCACCGGATATTCTTCGCCAGCACGATGTGGCGATAGAGTTCACCATGCCCGAAACTGCTTATAGCAACGTTTCAAAATGCCTGGATGCAGGCATTCCTGTGGTATCAGGTACAACCGGATGGACCAAGCGCCTGGATGAACTGGTTGAACGCTGCCGCAAAAAGGAAGGATCCTTCCTGTATGCCTCCAATTTCAGCCTTGGAGTGAACCTGTTGTTCTACCTGAACCGACGCCTCGCATCAATCATGAACAGGTACGGGCAATACGATGTAAGGATGAGTGAAATCCACCATATCCGGAAACTGGATGCCCCGAGCGGCACCGCCCTTACCCTGGCAGAAGGGATACTGGAGGAGATCGAACGAAAGAATAGCTGGTCTCTGTGGAAACCGGATACCCCGGCCGGGATTATTACCGGAAATTCCGGCAAAGCCGATGACGGTTCGGGTGAAGTTTCTGATAGTTCCGGCAAAACCGGGGATCGTACAGGCAAAACCGATGATGGTTCGGGTGAAGTTTCTGATAATTCCGGTAAATTATGGATTGAGGCCGTCCGCACCGGGAAAGTAGCTGGTGTCCACGAAGTTACCTACGAATCCGATTCTGACAGCCTTTCCATCCGGCATGCTGCAAAGGATCGCAGGGGATTTGCATACGGGGCCCTGATGGCCGCCGAATATATCAGGAATAAAAAAGGATTCTTTACCATGAAAGAGGTTCTGAGCCTCTAAAGGACTACTGCGGATGCCTGTTCCCCCGAGAAAATACATTGGTTTTGGAATTGCCGCGATCCTGTACTCCCTTTTTGCAGTATGGATCGAAGTGTACTGGTTGCTGGGGGCGCTCCCGCTTATCTTCGATCATTTCATCACACGCAGGCTTCCCATAAAAAAACTGAACGAGATCATTCGCCTGCCTGTGATCCTCCGGGAATCCATTGAATGGATAGGGGCTATATTATCGGCCCTTTTGTTCGTGATCCTGGTTCGGACCCTTTTCATCGAAGCCTACACCATCCCTACCCCTTCAATGAAACAAAGCCTGATGGTAGGCGACTATCTTTTTGTGAGCAAACTCAGTTACGGGCCCAAGGTACCGAACACACCCCTGGGATTTCCGTTCACGCATAATACAATGCCTTTTTCCAGCGACAAAAAATCATACAGCGAGAAAATACAGTGGCCCTATAACAGGCTGGCCGGCTTCGGTACAATTAAGCATAACGATGTGGTGGTTTTTAATTTCCCGGAAGGCGACACAGTGGTCAGGCAATTGCCGGATCAGAATTACTACAGTCTCATCCGGAATTACGGCAGGCGGACCATCCATTCCCAGTATGATGTTATCAGCCGGCCGGTTGACAAGCGGGAGAATTTTGTGAAGCGTTGCGTGGGACTTCCGGGTGATACTGTCGAAATCGCTCATACGAATGTTCTCATAAACAGAGAGCAGATGCCGGAAGTACCTACCCTCCAGCACAGGTATTATGTGCGCACGAACGGTGAGAAGATTGACTCCGCAGCAATGTCAGATCTCGAACTGGATGGTCAATTGTATGATTCCAGGCTTGAGAGCTATGTTTTCTCTTTGACCTCCGCACAGGCAAATAAGTTGGAAACCCTCCCTAACATACGGTCCATCACCCGGCTTGAAAACACCAACAGGCAATTATCCTACTTTTCGAATTTCCCATACAGCCCTGAATTTCAGTGGACAGAAGATAATTACGGTCCCCTCCTCGTTCCGAAAAAAGGTGCAACGGTAAGACTTAGTCCCGCGAATTTACCCTTGTACGGAAGGATCATTGATACCTACGAAAAAAATCACCTGGAACTCAGGGATAGTATAATTTATATTAATCACGAACCGCGAATTTCTTATACCTTTGGCATGGATTATTTTTTCATGCTGGGAGACAACCGCCACAACTCGGCAGACTCAAGGATCTGGGGATTTGTCCCGGAAGACCACATAGTCGGCAGGGCGGTTTTCGTCTGGTTGTCTGTAGACCGCACGAAGACAGGCTGGGAGCGTTTCAGGTGGAAGAAGATGTTTAAAAAAATAAAATAGTTTCAGATTATCATGTTAGCAAAAGTCCACGATTTTCTATCAAAAAAATATGTCAGATTCGGTTTTGCAGCCACCGTCTACATACTGTGGGTCATATGGCTCAGGAACTTCTGGTGGCTGTTCGGCCTTATCGTCGTATTCGATATTTACATCATCAAGAAGGTCAACTGGTCTTTCTGGAAAAGCCGCAAGAAAAAGAACAGCATCTGGATCGAATGGCTGGATGCACTTATCTTTGCCGTGATCGCCGTTACGGTCATCAACATATTCCTTTTCCAGAACTACAAGATCCCGACACCATCGATGGAGAAATCCCTCCTGATCGGCGACCATCTCTATGTAAGCAAGGTGGCTTACGGTCCCAGGGTCCCCAACACCCCCCTCTTCTTTCCCTTTACCGCGAACACCATGCCGGTCATTGGCGGAAAATCCTACCTGGAATGGATCAAGCGCCCGTACAAGCGCCTTGCAGGTTTCGGGGAGGTTAAAAACAACGATGCCGTGGTATTTAATTTCCCTGCCGGGGATACAGTTGTTGCACGATATCCTGAACGAAGCTATTATTCGATTGTACGGGACTATGCCATGCAGATGAAACAAAACGATATTCGTTCAGGAAAGACGGTAATGACCGGGGAAGAGTATCTTGTCAAAGGAAGAGAGCAGGTCTGGACAGAATTAGAGATAGTAACCCGCCCTGTTGACCGGCGCGACAACTATATCAAGCGCTGTATCGCCATTCCCGGAGATACGCTTCTGATCCGGAAGGGGCTGGTTTTCATCAATTCCGAACCGGTTGAAATTTTCGAGGGCGTGCAGCACCGTTACTTCATTCAGACCAACGGAACCCCGATCAATCCCAAGGCATTTGAAAGGCTCGGGGTGGCCAGGGCCGACCAGGAGCAAATGGGTGCCGGCTATATAATCCCGCTGTCTGACGACAAGGCGGAAAAGCTCAGGAATTTCACCAATGTCGTCTCCGTAAATAAATACGAAACACCCGGGAATGAATACAATTACCAGATCTTCCCCCACGATACCGCCTACAAATGGAGCCTCGATAATTTCGGTCCCCTCTGGATGCCATACAAGGGTGCGTGCATTCCTCTTACGGTCAAAAACCTTCCTCTGTACAAACGGATCATTGAAGCATATGAGGGCAACAGTGTGAAGGTCAGGGATGACCAGGTATACATCAACGGGGAAGCGGTGACAGAATACACCTTCCGAATGGGATATTATTACATGATCGGCGACAACAGGCATTCCTCATCTGACTGCCGGTACTGGGGGTACGTTCCCGAAGACCATATCCTTGGAAAGCCGAGATTCATCTGGCTCTCGCTCGACTCCGACAAACGCTTCCTGGGCAAGATCCGCTGGAACAGACTGTTCATATCGACCGATAAGATCTAAAAGGGAAAGTCCTCCATCCGGGTTTCCTCGAGCTCCTCAATTTCAGGCTTTTCAGCAAGCTGGTGTACCTCATGTCCGTCTACGTAAATGGCCTTATGTGGTCGAACAGGACATGCATACTCGCATGCACCGCAGCCCACGCAGATCGAAGGTTTGATCTCTGGAAGGGTCAGGCCGTCCCTGTAAGGTACCATGGTAACAGCCTGGGTCGGGCAATGTTCCGAACAGGATCCGCAGGCAGTATTTTCAGCATATACTACGCAATTTTCAAGGATCAGATGCACCTGCCCCATCTGGGTTGTCTTCTTGCCTTCATCCGTAAGGGAGAGTATGGCTCCTGTGGGACAAACCTCAGTGCACCGTACACAATCGAAATTGCAGTAATTATGCGAATAATCCATATGGGGTTGCAGTATCCCCGCCAGTCCGTATTCACTGAGGGAGGGTTGCAGTACGCCGGTCGGACAAACAGATATACAGAGATGGCAGGCCGTACACCGGTTTGTGAAGTGGCGGAGGCCCAGGGATCCCGGGGGACTCACAGGAAAGTGTTTGACAGGTTCGATCTCCGTCGGGATCTTGTTCTCCACATCTGAAGGAAATTCACTCTCTCCTTCCGCTACCTGGTTGAAAGCCTTTCGGGAAAAGCCGGTAAGGGCTACACCGGTGGCAAGCATTCTGGCAATAGCTTCCCTTCTGCCCGGGGGGTCCGATGACGGGGTTTCAGATGATGGGGATCCCGATGACGAAGGTTCCGATAACCGGATTTCCGATGATGGGGTTTCTGATGATGGGGTTTCTGCTTGCTTTAAAGGCTCTAAAACAAGCTGCTCGGCTTGATCCGATCCGGCCGGAAGGTACTTGATCGCGTCTTCGGGGCATACTTCGAGACAATTAAAACAGCCCACACATCTTGAAAAATCAACATACAGGTTTTTCATATCAATGCAGGATGCCTTACAGGCAAAAACACATTTTGCACACTTCGTGCAGCGGCTTTCGATCATCTTTATCCTGAACACCGACACCCTTGAGAGCAGACCGAGCAAGGTCCCCACCGGGCAGACGGTATTGCAGTACAACCGTCCGCGGGTAAATGAGAACCACACAACCAGGGCCAGCATAATGGACGGGATTAGATAGGTCAGTCCCCTGCCAGGTAAAAGATCCTCCGGATACAGGAAATAAACGTTCATGCTTTCGAGTATCCCGGCAAGCCGGTTATTGATCCATAAATACACCGGCTGTCCCAGGTCGGAGAAAATACGCCCGAAAATACTGTAAGGATCCAGAAGGTTTATCCCGATAAGACTTCCTCCGGCCAGGAGAATGAATACCGGAAGGGCCAGGAAACCATACCTCCAGAAGTGATGCGGCTTTCCGTACTTGTATCTGTGGGTCTTCTTTTTTGTCTTTTTGCGGATCCAGCTTACCATATCCTGCATGATTCCAAGGGGACAGATTGCACTGCAATAGACACGTCCGAACAGAGACGTCAGTACGAGCACCGCAATGAATCCTGCCGAAATAAGGCTGAATGCGGTAAAAAATTTCAGAACAGAAGGTATGAACTGGATAAAGGTAATCCCCGTATGCAATCCGGCGGGAAGCAATTCTCTGAAATCCAGGAATATAAAACCAGTTGAGAAAAAGAAAAGCAGGGCCAGGATGACCCTCAGGATCTTCAGGTTTGCCTGTCTCATCCTTATATCTGGATCCTGTTGATATTCAGTTTTGACAGGTCCATAGTGCCCAGGTTCATCTCCCCGGCTATGCGTATATGTCCTATCCGGGCAGGATCCTTTGCAAGGAACTTGGTAGCGGCAGTATCTGCAGCAACCATATCGGAAGACAGGATCTGGAGTTTCCGGGTCTCCACGTCCGCTACGGATACTCCCCTCGGGCCATTCTTCATCATTACCTTGTATCCGTCAACAACATTCAGATCCGGCTTAATGACGGAGGTGAAATCTGCAATGCACTGGTGCAGGTCATTGGCATGGTAGTACTTACGGTCCCATACAGCCCCCATGAGGTTCTTCATGGATACGCACAGACCGGCACCGCCGTGATGCTTCAGAATCGGTACATTGATGAAGACATCGGACTCGAGTACGAGTTCATGAACATAGGCCTTTTTAAGCACTTTACCTTCCGGTATATCAATTTCATGATACCTGCCCTTGCTGTTGCCGGCCACAATCTTGCCTCCGGCATCCTTGGTTGCTTTCTCAATCCCGCTGTTCTTGTAGCAGCGGGTCCATTCATTGACGGTATGATCGAATACATATACATCCTTCGCCCCTGCCGCCAGGCAATGCTCTATGATCCGGCTAACCAGCCGGGGATTTGTATTGGCAGCCCTTTCAGGTACGGCATCCCACCCTATATTGGGTTTAATAACAACTTTCTGTCCCTTTTTAACATATCTTTCCATTCCACCCAGGCTCTGGATCGCACGGTCAAACATGACTCCGGGCTCACCGCCCTTGACTGCAACAAGGTCATAATTCTGGATGTGTGCAATATTTCCCCATAGTTTGCCATAGGAACTCATGGCCATGGCTGATCCGGCAGCAATCCCGGCCCCGATGCCTTTCTTTACAAAATCCCGACGTTTCATTTGTTTATGTTTTGGGCTTAATTTACGATTATCTTCGTTAAAAGTTTCCCCTCCGGCTTTTTTTCGCTGTTAAATCTATGTTAATTATATCTGGTTCCAAATAATATTTTCAAACTCCCGTATTTTTGTTTCCCGGAAGACCTGGTCATGGAGTATTTATAGAGTTTTTTAAAAACAATTAACTTTACAGGCCTGAAACATTAAAATGAAAATACTTTACTATGATTGTTTCTCC
>JAUVKJ010000275.1 GCA_030592145.1 Bacteroides sp. | reverse complement strand
AAAATCACCGGTTTGAAATGCACCCATTTCAGGGATACCGGTTGGCATGGCCAAACCGGCCAAGGTTCATGGTACAGCATTACGTCTGACTGGAAGAACGCTTTGATATCGAACATCCAATTGGATCAACACTTTTGTTTTAAGGGTGCGTTATGTGGCTGAATTTGATTTGTCATACCATTATAGCCGTTGATAAACCCGTAATCTGAAAACGATGTCATTGGTTTTGAAACCTTCCACAGCTGTGTCCCTCGTTCGATGGTAGGATAGATCAAACTGGAATTTCCACTCCTGGCTTGGTGAATAGCCGAGTCCCGGTGTCAGACGGATCACGTCGTTAAATTGTGCTCCCTGCTTCAGGTTAATAAAGAATTCTGCATACAGGGGAAGATAAAATCCCTTCATAAAGAACTTTCCCGGGAAGATAAAATCATTACCAACCATATACCTGGCCCTCATACTGAATTCAGATCCTGTATTATCCAGTCCCACTTCAATCCTTTCCTCCAATCTTACATAGTGAACCAGCTGGAACCGGTCCCCGTTCGGTATGCGTACCCTTAATCCCTGAAATGGCCTGATTTCAAGAACATCACTGGCTTCCAGATTATTGGTGTAGAAAAATCCAACACCTCCATGTAACTGCCAGGTACGGTAACGATCTGTTTTCTCATTGAAAGTGGTCAGATCATACCGAATAGACGGCCGGAGGATAGCCCGGTGCCATACCTTCGGGAAAATGGTCCGGACTCCCACATCTCCGTAAATGCTGGTCTTGTTATTGATCAGGTAGCTGGGATTGTAATCCAGCCATACCTGCATATTCACCACCTCATCCTCAGAATAGATCCCTGTCTGTGCGTATAATTGAATGCCAGATACTGAAAAAATTAGGCCCAAAATGCAAAACTGAGCGATATGGGATTTGATTGGCATACCGGTTAAATTTAATAAAAATGCTTCAATTATCCTTGCCAGTGCACTCATGGAAGCAACATGATTCCTGTCTGGATTTAAGCCGGGTTTCGAAGATGCACATTGTTTAATTATCTTTAAGCTGTGATATTCCCTGAAAATTTTGAAGTAAAAATCGGGTTCGACCGGATCCGGGAATCTGTCAGGTCTTACTGCCTCTCTGAAACAGCCGGCAGCATGCTTGATGCAGAGGGTTTTCTTTCGGATTTTGAACAGATCAGGGAGCGCCTGCTCAAGGTGAGGGAATGCCTTGTCATGATCTCCGAGGAAGACTTTGTCATGGATCCCTACCCGGATATCAGGGAGAGCCTTTACAAATTTACCGTAATGGGTGCTTACCTTGAAGTACAGGAAGTAGCCGGACTGAGGAAGAATCTGAATGAGGTTAAGAAGATCCTGAAATTCTTCAGGATGACAGGGAATAAGGATAAGTTTCCTGCCCTGTCGGGGATGAGCGAACAGGTAAAGGTTTATCCCTTTGTCCAGGAAAGGATCGATAAAATTCTTTCCAGAGACGATACGATCCGTGACCATGCATCACGTGAGCTGGCCCGTATCCGTACCGGGCTCGCAGCAAAGGAAAAGCAGGTTTCACGGAAGCTTCAGAGCATTCTGAAGACGGTGCAGGCGGATGGCATAGCAGAAGCCGATATCAACATATCGATCCGGAACGGGAGACCTGTAATTCCTGTCCCCGCTTCCCATAAAAGGCAGCTTGCCGGGATTATCCACGACGAGTCGGCCAGCGGGAAAACCGTCTTCATTGAACCCGGGGAGGTGGTTGGAATCAATAACGAGATCCGGGAGCTGGAATATGCAGAGCAGCGTGAGATTATTAAAATCCTGTCTGAACTTACCGCCGACCTGGAACCTTATGCCGGGGACCTTACGGACATGACCGAATTCCTTGCTTCCATGGACCTGATGCAGGCTAAGGCCAGGTATGCGAGAGACATCAGGGCGGTTATGCCGGAGTTGGTGAATGAGCCCCTGGTGGAATGGAAACAGGCGGTACATCCTATCCTGCTCAAGACCCTGCAGAAAGAAAAGCGGAAGGTGGTCCCTCTCGACATACATCTCAGCAAGGGAAAACGGATACTCATCATTTCCGGTCCCAATGCAGGAGGGAAATCCGTTTGCCTGAAGACGGTGGGTTTGCTGCAATACATGGTGCAATGCGGTTTCCTGGTGCCTATGGACGAAGATTCCAGGGTAGGGATCTTCGGAAGGCTTTTTATCGATATCGGGGATGAGCAGTCCATCGATAACGACCTAAGCACCTACAGTTCCCACCTTATGAATATGAAGCATTTCACGCGGAATGCTGACGACTCGACCTTACTTCTTATCGATGAATTTGGTACGGGAACAGAACCGGCCCTGGGAGGGGCCATTGCCGAGGCCATCCTGGACAAACTGAATGCCCTGTCCGCCTGGGGTGTGATCACCACTCATTACAGCAACCTGAAACATTTTGCCGCCGAAGCAGAAGGCATCGAAAACGGGGCCATGCTTTTCGATACCGGTAAAATGCTTCCCCTGTACCGCCTGGAAATCGGGCAACCCGGATCTTCTTTTGCCTTTGAGATTGCCCGGAATATAGGCTTGCCGGAAGAGGTCATCAAGGCTGCATCAGACAGGGTGGGGGAGGGTCATATAGAATTCGACAAGCACCTGCGCGAGATCATACGTGATAAGAGGTACTGGGAAGGGAAGCGTGACAGGATCAGGATTTCCGAAAAACGCCTGCAGGAAATCCTGGGGAAATATGCCTCCGAACTTGAGATTGCCGAAAAAACCCGGAAGGAGATCCTGAAGAAGGCCGGAGAGGAAGCCGATGAGATGCTTCGCCAGGCCAACCGGAAGATCGAGAATACCATTCGGGAGATCCGGGAAAACCAGGCGGAAAAGGAAAAAACACGGCTGGCCCGGGAGAAGCTGCAACAATTCAGAAAAGAGCCAGGCACGCAAACGACTGAGAATAAAGACGCACTCGGGAAGAAAATTGAAAAGATCAGGGAACAGGAAAAAGCCATCCGGCAGAAACGGCAGCGCTTCGGCCAGCTTGAGCCTGCAAGGAAAATACCCGGGAAACAACTTGACCCAACCATCCGTGAGGGGGATTATGTGATCATGAAAGGCCAGGAAGTATGCGGCGAGGTGTTCGAACGGAAAGGGAACAAGGCATCCGTGCGTTTCGGGCACATGACCACCAGGGTAGGGGTGGATAAACTGGAGAAAGTTTCCCGTGAAAATTATGAATCACACCCCCGGAACCAGCAGAAAAGCGGGGATTATGCAGACTGGGACATCGCCCGCAGGAAATTGCAGTTCCGTCCGG
>JAUVKJ010000169.1 GCA_030592145.1 Bacteroides sp. | reverse complement strand
GAAGCTGCGCTGTATGGATGAGGGTTTTCTGTTGTTCCCATCGACACATCCGGGGGATCTCCTTTCACAAAACAGGGAGGATGAATATCTTCCTTGAAATAGGTTCCGCTTTCATTAAAATGCTCAAGTATACGTCCCATGGATGCATACATGCCGGTGATCCACCATAAATTACCTTCTGCACCGCCAAGGATCAGGCTAAGTCCATAATGGGAAGCAGGAAAACGCAAGGTTTTCATACCCAGCTCTTTAAGGCGGTGATAAAATCTTTCCAGTCCAAAGGATTGAAGCATCCTGACCGCAGGAATGTTCAGGGACCTTGCAAGGGCCCTCCGCGCAGGCACGGCACCATCATATCTCAGGGTAAAATTCTTTGGAGAATAGCCCGTATAATGAGTGGGTATGTCCGGCACCAGCGAACAGGTAAGGATCTCCCCTTCTTCAAGCATAAGGCAGAATAAAGCAGGCTTTAGAATGCTACCGGTACTGCGGGGTGAACGAATAAGGTCCACATCCCCTGCATATTCAGGCCGGTCCGGATTCATGGTGTTGCCCACATAAGCCAGCACTTCTGCGCTCAGCGTTTCAATAATAAGGCAGGATGCGTTATGTATTTCGTTGTATTTTAATAACATATGATGTTCTTCCACGATATCATTTACCCTTTGCTGAAGTCTCGCATCAAGCGTGGAACGGATTCTTTGTCCGCGGGCATTTATATAAACATGGTCAAGCAGGTGTGGGGCAAGAGATGGAAGGGGAAGCGGTTCTGCCGGCAGGGGTTCCAGTTTGGCAAGTGAACAGCTCAGGGAATCCAGCAGCCCATACTCATGCAGCCGCTCAAGGAGCCGGTTACGTTTGTCCATCAGAAGAGAGCGGTTCCGCCCGGGATGGATTAATGAAGGTGCATTGGGAAGAACTGCAAGAACTGCAGATTCTGCCCAGCTAAGCCGATCCGGTGAACGTGCGAAATATCGCCATGATGCAGCATCGAGTCCAACCACGTTTCCCCCGTATGGAGCATGGGAGGAATAAAGGGAAAGGATCTCTTCCTTTGAATTTGTAAGCTCCAGGCGTGCTGCAAGGATGATCTCTGTAAATTTTTCGAGGATCGTGCGGGAGCTTCTCTTTCGGGACAGGCGGATAACCTGCATGCTAATAGTACTCCCACCGCTGATCACCCGGCCTGCTTTCAGATTTTGCCGGAGGGCACGTGCCAGGGCAAAGGGATTGCATCCGCGATGGTAATAGAAATAGCGGTCCTCGAACTGGATCAGGCTTTGTTTATATTTATCGGGTACAGTGCCGGGTGAAGGAAATCTCCACTGCCCGTCATCGGCAATCCGGGCCCCCAGAAGTTCTCCCTGCCGGTCCTCAAGCACGGTGCTGAAAGGATCGTTAAAAAGAGGCTCAGGCAATGAAAACCAGAACAGAAGAAAGATCACAAGTGCAAATCCTCCGGCGATAATGTATCCCGGAAATATATACCGTTTATTCATTGTGTATTAACAACTTCAACCCATTTGCCCGGGATCAGGGCATTTACGGTTTCGTCGTACATTGCCTCGCAATATACAGCAGGCAGGTAGAATTTGCCAAGGTAGGCTGCATTAAGCTGGAATACATAAGTGTTACTGCCGTGCTGCCTGATGTCAAAGTATGTATATACACGATCATCCCGGATATCCTGGCAGGAAGGCAGGTCAGCCTGGTGTACCAGGTTGAATTCATCCATGCGGGTATTACGGATCTCCCATCCTGAGGGGAAGATCTGGGTCAGTGCCATATCCTTGTAAACATATACACCGTATGGATTTGTGAGGCTTACATGTGCCAGGAAGTCCGTGCCTTGCTGAAGGCGTGACACGTCTATTGGATTCCCTGCCATGTCGGTATATCTTACACCCATCCTGAGATTATTCTGTGCGGCTGTTTCTCTGCCGGTCTCCGGTATGCCTTCCATGGTGATGCGAACGAACAGGATCCCGTCTCCATGATTCTCCAGCAGAATTTTTCCACCGGACTTTTCTCCGGTTTCAAGCTCTATCTGGACAATGGACAATTTAGTATTTGCGGTGGTTTTTTTGCCATCATCTGACCGGAAGGTAAATTTAAGTTCTTTCGAAACACCCTGGCTTCCTGCAAATTTAGACATGGAAAGCAGGCAATAAGCTGTGGTCTGGGTACTCATCCAGCGACGGCTGCGAAGTTCATCCGATATTTTCCGGGCAAGCATCGCACCCTCACTGCGTTTGTCCATCAATACCAGGGTTTCAAGGATCATGGCCAGGTCCCGTTCCCGGGATCCGTAGCTGTAGTTAAACCCGGAATATTCGGGTATTTCCGGAATTCCTGCCCGGACAAGTTGTTCGGCAGTTTCTGCCTGTCCGGCGAGAGCATATGCTGCTGCCAGGCGCCAATGCGACTGAACCGAAATTCCCACGGTCTCCCTGAGCCGGTTCATGGCACCCAGTTCAGGTTTGCCTGCAAGGGCAAGTGTGTAAAGCCGGTACGCTTGTACAAGGTCATCCTGACTGTACCGATCCCCGGTTTTCTTCCACCGGCGGGCTTCCTTGCGCTGAAACCTGATCCATTGATTCCTGAAATTAAAGGGTAGTGCAAATCCTTTGTTTTCAGCTTCCAGCAGGAAATGTCCGGCATAGGATGTGGACCAATGGCTGGCTTCACCCGACCCCGGCCAGTAAGCAAATCCGCCGGAAGGCAAAAGAAAGGTCTGAATACGCTTAATGGCCGACTTTACATTGGTTTCCGTCCTGGCCTTCAACGCATCATTCATGTCTGTAACATCACCCAGGTAAAGCTGGGGGAAAGCTGCCGATGTCGTTTGTTCAATGCAGCCATGCGGATACATCAGAAGGTATTTCAGCCTTCTGCCAAAATCAATCGGAGGAATATTGGAAACCTCCAGCGTTGCTGTGTTGGTACCGGGCATTCCCGGGAATGTGTAATCCCTGGCAAGCGACTGCCCCGGCTCAACGACTTCATCAACGAAATCAACAAGCGGCGGATTCGGATTCCGGACATCAAGTTCAATTTCATAAGAAGCTGTTTCAGATCCACTTCTGGCTATAACTTCAACCTTACCTACACCTGTCTTGTTAACTGCATTCAATTGAAATGTAACAAGTTTATCACCGGACTGATGAAAGGAAATACGTTTCTCTTTTTCTCCGGACAATTCCAGAAGGTCATTGGTTCTGATCTCCAGTTTTACATTCCTGATGTTGTCTTCCATTGCAAATACAGTGACGGGCAGGCTTACCTGTTCTCCCGGACCCAGCACACGTGGAAGCGTGGCAAGCACCATAAGAGGTTTTTTAACCGGGGAGGTTTTTTCCGCAGTTCCATACGCAAACTGGTTGCCTGCAATAACCATGGTTCTTACGGAACCGACATATTTCGGCATCTGTACTGCATGTGTATAAGACTGTCCCTTTTTAAGGGCAAAGGGTCCAAGGAACCTGACCATTGGCCTGAAACGCATGGCACGGCTACGGGAATCTTCCCCGGCTTCATCTTCTTCAAAACCTCCGCCAATAGCAAATATCTGTTCAATCTTTCCTCCGTAAGCCCCAAGAACAGCATCGTAAAGATCCCATGTTTTTACCCCAAGGGCTTCCCGTGCATAAAAATGATCCCATGGACCCGGAGTAGAAAAACGGGTCAGGTCAAGCAGGCCTTCATCCACGATGGCAATGGTATAGGTGCATTCCCTGCCTTTCTGTTCACTCACTTTTATTTTCACTATTTCTTCAGGGCGAAGCACATCCGGCATCTGCAGGATCGGTTGCAACCTTGTTTCCGGATTTTCCACCATGAGAGGAATGACTCCATACAAACGGATCGGCAGGTCGTTTATCGACTGTGCATGTGGTTGTAACAGGCTTATACTCACGTAGATATTGGGTGCCATTTCGGGACTGACTTTAAAATTGAACCTGGTTTCAGGTTCGCTTGCTTCCACCCAGTATGCATCAATGACACGGGATCCGTTCTCGATACTTACAAGAGCGCGTCCCTGCCCCGGTGATGGTATGGAAATGCTGGCAATATCTCCAACCTTATAGCTTTGTTTGTCAGCACTGAAACTGAGCATGGCCGCCCCGCCCGGATGTTCCCTCCGGGAACGTCCTGCCCACCCGGGCCAGTCAATATATACGATTTTACCGCTGGCATGGCCACTGTACGGGTCGACCACGCGGATCAGGTACCTTCCCCATTCGGGGTAGTCAATACGGAAGCGGAAATTCCCCTCACCGTTACGGGTGCTTACCTTTTCACTGAACACAGGCTGATGTTCCGCACTGCCAATGTAGGAGGCAAGATTGTCATAACCTGCATCCCACCACCATCGCCAGCTAACCTTGTAAATATTTACATCCAGGTTGCTGCGATTGACAGGAACCCCATCGGGATCAAGGGTAAGCAGTTCCACCGTATGGCTGGTGTCTGTCAGCAACATCCCACGGGCCTTGTCCCCTTTCGGGGTTTTAATACCAACGTAACTTGTATAGGGGGAGTAGGGGATGGAATAACGGTCAATACTGAATTCTCCGCTTTCCTCAAATACACGGGTAACAAATCCTGCCCTTAACATGCCCGGACTGGAGTGGCCTGTATGGATCACAGTGGAAAACGAGGCTTTTCCGTTCGCATTCAGTCTTCCGTCAAACAGGGTATGTTCTTCTGCGTAATAACTTCGAACCGGATCGTCAAATACAAAATCCTGAAAACGGTTGAAACTGGTTTTCATCTGGTTCAGCACAACGGATACATTGGCCCTGAGATTCCTGGCCACAGCACCATGAAGCCAGGTCACGGCCATCTCTCCACGGATGGAAGGATCAGATACGGAAAG
>JAUVKJ010000324.1 GCA_030592145.1 Bacteroides sp. | reverse complement strand
ATAGCAACACCTTACAAATGAGCTCGAAATCGATACCATCAGCGATAGTACGAAATAACCTAATGAAGAATAGAAACTCGATTAGCTATGGAAAAGTGGAAAAATTTCAGCAAGGGATTCTTTAAGGAAAACGCTGTTTTCGTTCTCCTCCTGGGCCTTTGTCCCACCCTGGGCGTGACCACCTCTGCCTTCAACGGCCTCGGAATGGGACTGGCCACGACCTTTGTGTTAGTGATGTCAAACATCGTGGTTTCAATCATTAAAAGATTCATCCCTGACAAGGTAAGGATCCCCTCCTACATAGTGATCATCGCCTCCTTTGTTACCATGGTGGAACTGGTGATGCAGGCTTTTCTTCCGGACCTGTTTGCTGCCCTGGGTATCTTTATTCCCCTGATCGTGGTGAACTGCCTGGTGCTCGGCCGTGCCGAAGCCTTTGCTTCCAGGAACAATGTAATTACCGCGGCAATCGATGGAATGGGAATGGGACTTGGTTTTTCTATAGCACTGACTGTTCTGGGAGCTGTGCGTGAGATCCTTGGAAGCGGGTCCATATTCGGATGGAAGTTCCTGCCGGGTGACGGGATGATCGTTTTTGTTCTTGCACCGGGGGCTTTCTTTGCACTGGGATACCTGATCGTGATCGTCAACAAAATAAACAAGAAAAAAGCCTGATCATGGAATACATCATAATCATCATCTCGGCGGTATTTGTCAATAACATAGTCCTGATACAATTCCTGGGACTCTGCCCCTTTATCGGTGTTTCAAACAAGGTTGAAACCTCCGTGGGCATGACAGGTGCAGTAACCTTCGTTATGGTCATTGCCACCATAGTTACTTATCTTCTTTATCAATATGTTCTGGCACCTCTCGGCATCACATTCATGAGGACCATCACTTTCATCCTGGTCATTGCCTCACTTGTTCAGATGGTTGAGATTGTGCTGAAGAAAGTAAGTCCCCCTCTGTACCAGGCACTGGGCATCTTCCTTCCCCTGATCACAACAAACTGTGCGGTGCTTGGTGTAGCTGTACTGGCTGTACAGAATGATTACAACCTCCTGGAGAGCGTGGTTTTTGCGATCGCCAATGCCATCGGTTTTGGGATCGCTATCGTTGTATTCTCCGGAATAAGAGAGCAGCTGGAATTACAGAATGTACCGAAGGCGATGAAAGGAGTACCTATAGCATTTGTGGTAGCCGGACTGCTGGCCCTTGCCTTCCTGGGATTTTCAGGAATCGTATAATCATAAAGGTGGTCTGATTGCCTGTCCCGAGCTTGATCCGGGAGCTGTCCTGAGGTTGGACCTTATTGTTTACTTTTTCCTTTTCTTTTTCTTCTTCTTCGCGGATAGCCTATGCTGGTATCTGCCGGCCAGGGCAGCTCCCACCACTCCCGCATTATTCAGCAATTCTGCTGGCACGACCGGTGTTTTCAGATCCAGGTATTGCAGAAATTTATCTCCCTTCTTACTGGCACCTCCTCCGAGGATAATAAGGTCGGGCCAGATCAGTTTTTCAACAGCAATAAGGTATTCGTTAAACCTGAGCGCCCATTCTTCCCAGGTAAGGTCTTCCGCCTTGCGGGTAGCATCTGAAACATACTTTTCAGCATCCATACCCTTGAATTCAATATGTCCCAGTTCTGTGTTTGGAACAAGACGGCCATTATTAATGATAACCGTACCTATACCTGTTCCAATGGTACACAGAAGGACAAGTCCCCGGACACCCTGACCCGCACCGAACTTCATTTCCGCCAGTCCCGCAGCATCAGCATCGTTGACCACGTACACCGGCAAACCGGTAGCCTTGGAAAAAACTTTATTCACATTTGTACCCATCCAGGAATTATCAATGTTGGCTGCTGTTTTTGCTACGCCATTCTGAATCACCGCAGGAAATCCGCAGCCTATCGGGCCCTTCCAGCGAAAGTGCCGTGCCATTTCCGCAATGACGGAAGAAACGCTTTCCGGAATTGCCGGTATTGGGGTAGATATCCGCTGCCTCGGTTCCAGCATCAGACCATCATTTGTATTTACCGGTGCAGCTTTTATTCCCGAACCCCCGATATCTATGCCGAGTACTTTTTGTTCTTTCATAATCTAAAATTTGAGAACTTGAATATAAGCATAATCGAGATATTTCATTACATTGTTTAACTTTGCAATACTGACTGTATAATGGAAAAATATCTGATCAGCCTTCTTGAAATGAACAACCGGGTTATCGTCCCCGACCTGGGAGCCTTCATCATCCGGCAACAAGAACCTAAAGAACTTGTATTCAATGACCTGCTCGCATTTGACGATGGTATGCTTACAGACCGTATCACGCAGGAAGAGAATCTGTCAAAGGCAGAGGCCCGGATCAGGATCAGGCAGTTTGTGGAAAAGGTAAAAAAGATCCTGAATGGTGATGAGCCCTATCACCTTGAGAACCTCGGTTCACTGAAAATGGACACTTCAGGCAAGATTGAATATTCTACAACGGAAACAGAAAAGGAAATTCCCGTTAAAAAAGATGCGATAAAGAAAGAAGCAACTGAAGCAAACGAAGAACAGCCCTCTGAAATGCCGGAAGAAGAAAAAGATGTAGTCGACGAAACTCCGGAAGTGCCGGCTGAGGAAACCCTGCCCGGCATTGAAAATGCCCCGGTCAAAGAATCGCAGAAAATACAGAAGGATGAAGAAGCTGTTGAGGAATCCCTTCCGGAACCAGGCGTTAAGGGGGTGCCGATCGTGGAACCGGGGGTAATACAGAAGGAGGATAAACCGGTTGGGGAAATCCTGCCGGAACCAGGCCTTGAAGATACCCAGGCCGTGGGATCGGAGATAACTGCCGTGGAACCCGTT
>JAUVKJ010000230.1 GCA_030592145.1 Bacteroides sp. | reverse complement strand
ATTGAACACACGGACCCGCCGGTTATTCTTCTGGGGCATTCATGGGGTGCATGGCTTTCTCTGATGTTTGCCGGCAGGCATCCGGACCTGGTCCGGAAACTCATCCTTGTGGCATCTGCTCCCTTTGAAGACCGATTTGTGCCCGGCATCATGGAAACCCGTATGAATCGTCTGGATAACAAGGAAAAAAACAGGCTCTCAGACCTGCTGAAAAAGATAGTACTGCCAGGTAATGACAAAAAGAATGCCATCTTCCGTGAAATTGCCCGAATATTAAAAAAGGCCGACTCATATGCTCCGCCTGAGGATTATAATGAACATGTGCAACTGGACTACAGCATATACAGATCCGTCTGGCCGGAAGCTGAACATATGAGGAGTAGCGGTGAGTTGCTCGATATGGCCGGGAAAGTCCGGTGTCCGGTACTGGCTATTCACGGGGATCATGATCCACATCCCGGAAACGGAGTCAGGATTCCCCTCGAAGGAAATATTCGTGATTTCAGGTTTGTCTTGCTTGAAAAGTGCGGACATGAACCGTGGACCGAAAAGTACGCACTGACTGGATTCTATGAGTTGCTTGAAAAAGAGCTTTAAAATAAAAAAAATCCGGAACCCTGAAGATTACAGAAATCATCAGGGTTTTTCTTTGATGAATTCAATACTTAAACGGGTTTTCTCCTCAATGATGATCCCGTTTTCAATTGCCGGAAGCCAGTCCGGTCCCTCCTGAAGTAAACGGATTGCTTCCCTGCTGAAAGCATCGCCCGGAGATTCTTCAACTTCGATATTCTGAGGACGTCTCTGCGGACCGATTGTAAAACTCAAAACTACAACTCCCCTGGTATTTATCGTGTCCTCCTCAGGAAACTTGATGTTTTCGGCGATATATTCATTAAATAATTCTTCTCCTTCGACGGGTCTCGCTGGACCGGTAGCGGGCAGTTTTTTGGCTTTTGTAGCATCTGCCCCGGTTCTTGCAGCGGAACGCTCTTTCCGCCTGGGCTCAGCCACATCCATTCCGGCAATTTCTTCCGCCCGCGTTTCATCCATTGCTGTCTGTTGAGCCATACGTACCTGTTCCGTAAAGTGTACAGTAACCGGACTCTCAAGTGTAATTACTTCGCCCGGTGGCTGAAGTTCAACCTCTTCTGCTTCTGCTTCATGCCCTGCGTCTTCAGGCTCCGGGACGGCCTCTGCCACTACATCATGGTAGGCAAATGTATCAATGGCATAATCCTCAACGTCCAATTCAGGTTCAGTTTCCTTCCGCACAGCTTCCGGTCCGGATATCGCAGATGGACCCGGTTCAACGGCAGCGGTCTCCGCTCCCTCTGTTTTAGCATCTTCCTTTATTGTTTTGGTCTCCGTTTTCGCTTCTTCGGTCACTGTCTGCATTCCCTCAGGAATACTCTTTACCCTGGTTCGTTCAGCAGATTCCGTTTCAGCCTTCCCCTCTTCGGTCACTGTCTGCATTCCTTCAGGCACCCCCTTTTCCCTGGCCGGTTCAGCAGATTCTGTTTCAGCTACTCTTCGGTCCAGGCGGCCCGTCATATCTTTAAAGACCGTAAAATAGAGTGTGCCAATAGCAATCAGGATCGCAACAGAAGCCGCCACCCTGACCCATAGCATGGAGCGCGCAGAAGTAACCCGTCTACGCAAACGGGTTTTAAGCCTTGAAAGATCTCCCCTGGCCTTTTCAACACCCAGGGAAGAAAGCCCTTCAAGGGCCTCCTCCGTGAACGGATCTTTCTGTAATTCCCGTTCCAGCGCATGTCTTTCTTCGTCAGACAAGCCGTTGCCGGTATAACGGAAAAGATCTTCCGGATTTATTTTGCCGTATTTACTATTTTTTGACATTCTCTTCCTCCAGGCAAATTTTCAGATTCCTTTTGGCATTTTGCAAATTGCTCTTCACTTTTTTTTCTTCCATGCGAAGGATTTCGGCAATTTGCCGGTAACTCCAGTCTTGATAATAGAATAACTGTATGCATTCCTTTTGCCGGGCTTTCAGTCTCTCGATACAATCAGCCAGGGTGGAATGCTCTTCCATTCCTTCTTCATCAATAGGATGCATTTGAGGATGAAATTCCACAGATTCTTCCTGGTCTTTTACCCAGAGGTCCATTTTCCGGTCTTTTGATTTTTCAGACCGTATAAGCATCAGGCAATAATTCTTTGAAAGCACATACAGCCAGCTTTTGAAGTTTTTGATCTCATGCTGGACTGTCTCGGTAATGAGCTTTTCGAAGATCTGCATGACGGCATCGCTTGCATCATCACGGTTCCGAAGGTATTTCAGGCAAAGTCCGTATACCAGATGCATATACCGTGAGTACAGCTCACCAAGTATCTCCAGTTCCCCTGAGGTACGATACTCTTGCAGCAGAACCTGATCTTCCTGCTCCTTATTCTTGCTATGGGTAATTTTCAACAATTCCTGTGTAGCTCTATTCTATAATAACGGCTTTTCGGTCTGTGTGATTATAATCAAAAATATCGAAATTTTTATGGAATCCTGACAATCCCTGCATCCTGAAAGTGAAGTTAAACAAAAACAATTAGTCATGAGAACATTTATTTCATCTTTCGCCATTCTGATCATATCCATTTTGCTGATTGCAGCCACAGAATCTCGTGTAGTAACAGGAAAAATCAAGGATGATCAGGGAACACCCCTTTCGGGTGTGAGTGTAACCGTCAAAAATACCAATCGTGGTACCATGACGGATCTGAACGGAAATTATAAAATTTCGCTCTTGCCACAGGACAAGATCCTGGTATATTCATTTATTGGATTTAAAACAAAAGAAGTCAAGCTCAGGGACAAAAGCGTGATCAACGTCACTCTCTATCCGGAACCTTATCCGGTTTTACTTGAAGAGGAGATTATGTCGGTGGCCGAAGATCATCGCGGTGTTAAGCAAAGGCCCGGCCGTACTCTCGGATATGTAAGTCAAAAGTCTGTCATGGACGGCTCCGGCGGATACTATAATGCCTACCAGCCTGATTTCAATACCGAAGGGTATTCCACCATTCATGAAAACGGGTATAAGGATGTGCTGAAGCAACCCCTGTCAACATTCTCAATCGATGTCGACAGGGCTTCATATTCCAATGTCCGCAGGTTTATTAACATGGGTCAACTACCTCCTGTTGATGCTGTTAGGATAGAGGAGATGATCAATTACTTTAGCTATGATTATCCCGAACCAGAAGGAAAGCATCCTTTCTCCGTTTACACGGAACTCTCCATTTGTCCCTGGAATACAGACCATCAATTATTGCATGTGGGACTCAAAGGTAAAAGTATCGATAAAGAGGACTTACCTGCCTCCAACCTGGTATTTCTTCTCGATGTATCCGGTTCCATGAATTCTCCCAATAAGCTTCCGCTGTTAAAAAATGCATTCCATATGCTGGTACAGGAACTCCGCGATGAGGACCGGGTTGCCATCGTGGTCTATGCCGGAGCGGCCGGACTGGTGCTTGAATCCACTTCCGGTACCGAAAAAGAGACGATCCTTTCAGCCATTGACCGCCTGTCAGCCGGGGGTTCAACTGCAGGAGGTCAAGGTCTTTTACTTGCATATAAAATCGCCGAGGAGAATTTTATTGAAGAAGGAAACAACCGTATCATTCTGGCAACGGACGGAGATTTCAACGTGGGTGTCTCCAGCAATGCCGATATGGAAAGGCTTGTTGAAAAGAAGCGTGATAAAGGGGTATTTATAACTGTCCTGGGATTTGGCATGGGAAATTACAAAGACGATAA
>JAUVKJ010000120.1 GCA_030592145.1 Bacteroides sp. | reverse complement strand
GGCAAGAGCCAGCAGGGGTGCCAGCAGTCCAAGCACTGCTCCCAACCGGATGTTATTATACTTGCTCACCATTTTTTATCCCGATTCAATGTCCCATTTACGCAACTGGTCAAGAGCCCGGTATGAAGTCAGGTCAACATGTACGGGAACGATGCTGACATAGTTGTGATGAAGGGCCCATTCATCGGTGTCAGGGGCTTCGGGTTCCAGGTTGTGGAACTCCCCGGTCAGCCAGTAATAATCCCTGTTCTGGGGATCGGTGCGATGGTCGAACTCCTCTTTCCACATGCCCTTGTTCTGCCTGCATATCCTGATCCCCTTTATCTTGTGACAGCTATTTACCGGGAAATTGACGTTCAGGCAGGTATCCTCAGTGATCCCTTTCTCAAGGGCCCGTCTCAGGATAATTTCTACATATTTCACAACAGATCCGAATTTGGCATCCGGGGAATAATCCAGCAGGGAAAACCCAATCGAAGGGATTTCGTTCATGCAGCCTTCGATGGCTGCTGCCATGGTTCCGGAGTAAATAATACTGGTCGATGAATTGGAACCGTGGTTGATGCCTGACAGGATCATGTCGGGTTTCCTTTTTAGTAATTTGTGCAGGGCCAGTTTCACGCAATCGACGGGAGTACCGTTGCTGCTGTACCTGACAAGTCCCTCTTCCTCACTGACCTTCCTGATCCGTATGGGGTGCTTCACGGTAATCGCATGCGACATCCCGGACTGCCCTTCTTCCGGGGCGATTACAAAAACCTCACCAAAGGGGCGGACGACCTCTATCAGCGCCTCCAGTCCCCTTGCACGTATCCCGTCATCATTGGTAACCAGGAACAGGCGATCCTCTTTCTTTTTCAATTTCCAGGTGTTTTAATCAGCCTACAAAGATAATAATAAATAGAAGCCGCCCGGAGGATATAAAGAATCGAAAAATTGTTTTTTTTATCTACTTTTGCAGGAACTCACGTTCCCAAGCAGGCATCCATGAAGATATCCTATAACTGGCTTAAAGAATACATCGATATAGATTTGCCACCGGATGAGCTCGGTGACATCCTGACCAACATCGGACTTGAAGTAGAAGGGATGGAGACATTTGAGCCGGTAAAGGGAGGAATGGAAGGATGTTTTATCGGGAAAGTAAAAACCTGCGGGAAACACCCCAATGCCGACAAGCTTACCCTTACAACCGTGGATATTGGCGCCGGCCGTGACCTGAATATCGTTTGCGGGGCGCCAAATGTCAGAGCGGGACAAAAAGTGGTGGTGGCAACCCTGGGAACCACCCTTCACCAGGGAAAAAATAGCTTTTCTCTTAAGAAAGTGAAGATCCGGGGACAGGTCTCCGAAGGAATGATCTGTGCCGGAGATGAGATCGGGCTCGGGGATTCACACGAGGGAATAATGGTGCTGGATAAGGATGCTGAACCCGGCACTCCCGCCAGGGAATATTTCAACCTGGTCAGCGATACTGTATACGAGATCGGTCTGACACCAAACCGGATTGACGGGGCCTCGCACTACGGGGTGGCGCGCGACCTGGCAGCCTTCCTGAACCAGGACGGCAGGGCAAAGCTGAAGATGCCCCCGGCAGAGGGGTTCAGCATCGATAACGAGGACCTGAAGATCGGCATCCGCATAGAAAACCAGGAAGCATGCAAACGGTATACGGGGGTAACCCTTAGCGGTATAAGTGTGAAAGAATCACCGAAATGGCTGAAGAACAGGCTTCTTTCTGTGGGACTAAAGCCCATCAACAATGTTGTCGACATCACCAATTTTGTTCTGTATGAACTCGGGCAACCCCTGCACGCTTTTGATGCAGATCGTATTAAAGGACAGACCGTGGTGGTAAGAACCATGCCCGAAGGAACCCGTTTCGTGACCCTGGATGAGACGGAATTAATCCTTTCCGCAAATGACCTGATGATCTGTGACCATAAAGATGGCATGTGCATCGGGGGTGTTTTCGGTGGCATGCATTCAGGGGTGACGGAAAAGACCAGAAACGTTTTCCTCGAAAGTGCATATTTCGACCCTGTCTACATCAGGCGTACATCGAAAAGGCACGGCCTGAACACAGATGCGAGCTTCCGGTTTGAACGGGGAGCGGACCCGGAAATGACCCTGATTGCATTAAAGCGGACAGCCATGCTGATCAGGGAAATTGCAGGCGGCAGTATTTCTTCTGACATTATCGATGTTTACCCGGCAAAACTGGAGCCTTTCCGGGTGGATGTGGACTATTCCCACGTTGACAGGCTTATCGGAAAAAAGATCGACCGCGAAGTAATCAAAAAGATCCTCGAATCCCTTGAAATCAAAATTGAATCGGAAGATCCCGGCGGGATCCGGGTCTCGGTTCCCCGTTACAGGGTGGATGTTCAGAGGGAAGCGGACGTCATCGAGGAGATATTGAGAATATACGGATACAATAAGGTTGGTTTTATGGAAAGGATGACCTCCAAGGTCACGCATACGAAAAAACCGGATAAGGAAAAACTTACCCAGATCGTTTCAAACCACCTGAGCAGCATCGGATTCAATGAGATCATGTGCAATTCCCTCACCAGGGAAGCCTATTACAATGATGATCCCAGGGCTGTTAAGCTGTTCAATCCCCTGAGCACCGATTTGAACAGGATGAGGACCACACTGCTTTACGGTGGACTGGAAACCATCCTTTACAATGTCAACCGGAAAAAGAGCAACCTCAGGCTGTATGAGTTCGGGAACTGTTACAGGCTTGCCGTTGAGTCGGATCCGGACATACTGAACACCTATGAAGAACAGGAACGCCTTTCCCTGCTGATCACCGGCAACAGGTACGAAGGAAACTGGATCGAAAAGGATCAGCCCGGGACCTTTTACGAACTAAAAACCTATGTGGAGCATGTTTTTGGCAGACTTGGCATCGAACCTGCCGGCCTCGATACCAGGGAAGTGGAATCAGACAATTTTGAAGATGGCATGGGTTTCTGGAACAAGGGAAAAAAACTGGCGGAAATGGGGGCTGTATCGGCCAATCTTCTCAAATCATTCGGGATCACAGCAGATGTGTATTATGCCGAATTCAACTGGGATCATATGATGGAAGCCCTCAGGGATGTGAAGATCACGCTGGATCCCATCCCGAAATTCCCGGAAGTACGGCGAGACCTTTCCATGATCATCGACAGGAGCGTACAGTTCGCGCAGATACGGGACATTGCCCTGAGAACTGAAAAAAAACTTCTGAAGTCCATCAGCCTTTTTGATGTTTACGAAAGCGAGAAACTTGAAAAAGGAAAAAAATCCTACGCGGTAGGTTTTGTCCTGCAAAATCCTGAAAAAACCCTAACCGATAAGGAAATCGACCGTATAATGGACCGTATCCAGGCAAACCTTGAGAAGGAGGTCAATGCCCGGATCAGACAGGCCACAGCATGAGCAAGATTGAAATTTACAGCGGAGACATTACCACCCTGAAGGTGGATGCCATCGTAAACGCTGCCAATACAACCCTCCTTGGCGGCGGTGGTGTTGACGGGGCCATTCACCGGGTAGCGGGACCGGGACTTGTAGGGGAATGCCGAACCCTAAATGGCTGTCCCATAGGAAAGGCAAAGATTACCAGTGCTTACAACCTGCCCTGTAAATTCGTTATCCATGCCGTCGGTCCCGTTTGGAAAGGAGGAGATTTCGGCGAGGAACCCCTCCTGTCCAGTGCATACAAAAATCCCATCCGCATTGCTTCGAACATTAAACTAAAATCCATCGCCTTTCCCAATATCAGTACCGGCATCTATGGTTTCCCCAGGGAGCTTGCTGCCAGAATTGCCATTTCCGCAGTCAGGCAAGCCCTCAGGGAGGCAAAGACCATAGAGAAAGTCATCTTCTGCATCTTCGACGAAGAAAACCTCCATATTTACAACCAGGAACTGGGTATTGCCTGACATTGCGTAGCGATATAGCGCCGGGTACAATCCATTGTATTGCTGAAGGCATTGTTAAACAAAGGCGCCTGACATTGCGCAGCGATGTAGCGCCGGTTTAACAATGCCTTCAGCTTGCAAATAAGGAAAAAATCTTTAACTTTACCTGGGTAAGATATTAAACCTAGATTACGAAACATCTTAACCACTAAACCTTTCTGAGCCTGGCTGCACTACCTGCAGCCAGGCTTTTTTTACATCTCTCCGCCAAAACCATCGCCATGATCCGATCAAAAACACGATCCATCCAGTTCTTTCTGCTATCCATGGGCATTATGCTTCAGAACCTGGCCGGGCAGGCCGATGAGAGCCTCCTGCTTACCTTTAAGGAACATAAGGGCCCTGTATACTCCGTGGCGGTCCATCCCGACGGGAGCACCATCGCCACCGGGGCGGAAGATATGCTGATCCATCTTTGGGATGCCGGGACCGGGGAGATCCGGAAAACCCTGGAAGGTCACAGAAAACCGGTGAAGTACCTGAGCTTTTCAAAGGATGGAAGGTACCTGCTGAGTGCAGCCGGTACCGAAATCCGGGTATGGGACCTGGAAATCGGAAACTCGCAGAAATATGCCAAACACGTAACACATGTCTATAACCTGGATTTTAACAGGGATGCATCACGCTTTCTCTCGACCAGCCTGAAAAACAAATTCATTGAATGGGACCGGGAAGAAGCCGGGGTAGTTAAAACCTATGAAAAACATACCAGAACCTGCCTGGTAGCTGCTTACAGTCCGGATAACACGAAGATCGCCAGCGGATCGCTTGATCGTACAATTATAATATGGAATGCCGGAAGCGGCGAAGTGATCCATGAAATATCTGCCCACGGCGGAAATATTTTTTCAATAGATTTCAGTCCCAATGGAAAACTCCTCGCCTCTGCCTCCATGGATGAGAACATCAAGATATGGAACGTGGAAACCGGCAGGATACATAAGCTCCTGGAGGGACATGAATATGCTGTGGTCTTCGTCCGTTTCAGTCCCGATGGCCGCTACCTGGTCAGCGCGTCTTACGACAAAACCGCGAAATTATGGGAGATCGCCACAGGCAACTGCATCTATACCTTCATCGACCACAAGGATGCCTTATATGCCGCTGAGTTCCTCTCCGACAGCAAGCTTGTCACCTGTTCAAATGACGGTACGGCAATGATCTACGAGATAACTCCCCGTTTCTTTGCAGAATTTTATTTTTTCGATGAACTCCGGCAGGAAATGCGGGAATCGGGTCTTTTTGAAGAGCGCCGGAAGGGAGAAAAAAAAGAAGAATACCAGCTCCGGCAACAAAAGGCTGCGAAGCTCAGAAAAGAGCTCCATGAGAAGTATTACCGCAAGCATCTCAATGGGATGAATCAATAAGGCTGTTTCATAGCATACCCCCACATGTTTACAAACATCCGTCTTCCATTGCCTGACTTTTAGAGTGCTCCCTATTTTTACGTTCATGCACCACTACAAAGCAGGTCTGCTGTCAATTAACTAATATACATTCCAGTGAAACATCCATTTGCAGAATCTTTCAAGATCAAGATGGTCGAGCCCGTCTACCGGAGCACCCGTAAGGAAAGGGAACAATGGGTCAGGAAGGCCCGGTACAATGTCTTCAACCTGCAGAGCAGGCAGGTTTACATTGATCTGCTGACCGACTCGGGCACCGGTGCCATGAGCCAGCAGCAATGGGCTGAGATGATGCTCGGGGATGAAAGTTATGCCGGGGCCAGCTCCTATTACAAATTAAAGGAAAGCGTCCGCGAGGTCTTTGGATTCGAACATTTTCTTCCCGTACACCAAGGACGGGCTGCCGAGAATGTACTTTTCTCCGTCCTGGTGATAAATGGAAACATCGTTCCGGGAAATGCCGTCTTCGTTACCACCTAAGGCCTTATCGAATACCGGCAGGCGACGGCCCTGGACTGCACCATACGTGAAGCCTACGATACAGACCTCATCCATCCGTTCAAGGGAAATGTAGATACGGATATCCTGAAAAGCGTACTGGAGAAATACGCGGATAATATTCCCTT
>JAUVKJ010000119.1 GCA_030592145.1 Bacteroides sp. | reverse complement strand
ACCCTGTAGAGGGCTTCCCCACCGAGTTGTTCAAATTCTGACAGATCCTCATCGTTAAATAACGGAGTCCAGTTGCCCTGGTCCTCTGCGCAGCAGGATAACAAAATTGCCAGGACTGGCATACTAATCAGGATAATGATTCGTGATAACATTTTAAATAGTTTTGGTTATTGTGCTAAAATAATAAAATTTACTGTACATGCTTATTTGCTCAATGATCCGGCAATGAAATCTTCCAGCCATGATCTGAACTCCGCACCCAGGTCTTCCCGTTTCAGCCCGTAGATTACGTTGGTTTTCAGGAAATCCAGTTTATTCCCTATATCGTACCTGGTACCATCAATTTTCAAGCCGTACATCTCATGCTCGCGGAGCATCATCTGCATGGCATCGGTCAGTTGTACCTCATTATTCTTACCAGGGGTAACCTTATCCAGGAAACCGAATATTTCAGGTGTGAAAATATAGCGTGAAGCGATGGCAAGATTGGAGGGAGAATCTTCAACCGATGGTTTTTCGATGAAGGCATTGACACGGAAAATATTATCTTTCACGGGTTCCCCATCCATGATACCGTACCGGCTGACAAGTTTCCTGTCGACTTCTTCCAGGGCAACCACAGGGGACTGGTAAGTTTCGAACACTTTAATTAGTTGCCTGGTCACCGAACCATCATTGCTTTCAATCAGGGTGTCTCCCAGTAATATGGCAAAAGGTTCCCGGTTCACATGATGGTAAGCATACCGGATGGCATCTCCAAGCCCGTTCAATTCCTTCTGCCAGATAAAATGAATGTCGGCCAGCCTGGTGATGCACCGGATCTCCTCAAGCAATTCAAATTGTTTCTTTTCTTCGAGCTGGTATTCAAGTTCCATATTTCTGTCAAAGTGTTCCTCTATGGCCCTTTTTCCCTTCCCGATAATCATCAATATGTCTGTGATGCCGGCCTCCACGGCTTCTTCCACAACATACTGTATGGTGGGCTTATCTACAATGGGAAGCATTTCCTTGGGCTGGGATTTGGTTGCCGGCAGGAAACGGGTTCCGAAGCCCGCTGCCGGTATAACTGCTTTTTTGATCTTTACCATTCGTGATTTCTTATATTATTTCCGGTTTTATCGTTGCAATATTATTTTCACCCAGAAGGTCCTTCAGCCTCTGATACGCCTTTTCGTTCTCATACAATCCGATGATCGCACCTCCGGAGCCGGTAAATTTGGCTGAAGCCCCGGTTGATCTGGCCAGTTCGACCATCATCCGGTTTTTCTTTCCAATGTTCATGATTGAATCTCTCAGGTCGAAATTCTGATTGATCAGTGCATTCAATTCTTCCGTCCTGCAAGCTTTCAGGGCAGCCAATCCACGGGTGGTTATCTCACCCCATTGCCGGACTGCATCCATAACCTCCCTGACACCAAAGTGATACCGCTCCCTGAAATCGTTGTGAACCACCTCCGAACCTTCTGATAGATCGGTCTGGTATGCTATGTAAATATTACTGAAATGATCTTTATCCAGTACCTGGTAGTCTCCATACCCACGGGTTTCTATAAGGTCTTTATTGAAATCCATATACACCGGTGCTTCGTAGGCCTGTATGACCCGGTCCTGCAATCCTGCCGGGATCTTCAGCTCATCGACCTCCACCGAAAGAACCACTCCGGCCATTTCATGTTTAGGGATATCAACCTGGTAGAACTGCATCAGGGCTTTAATGCAGGCGGTGATGATGGCCGAAGAACCCGCAAGTCCCAGGCGATAAGGAATGCCGGAGGAGTACCGTATGGTGAAATTTTTTTCGTGCAACTCCAGGTTACGTCCGACAGCATAATCATGAAACCTCTTGATGGCAGCTTTCAGTAATCGTATGCCTCCATAATAGCCGAAAAAATCCACATCCTCGGCAAGTTCCCCGATACTGTCAAAGACATTGGAGTCATAATCTGCCGGAAGGATCTCAAGTTCAGGTGTCTCGTAAAGAGTTACATTCGCAAGGAAATTCCTGAACGGGAACCCGATGGTTTTCCCATAATACCCGTCCGACGGATTCCCCAGCAGGGCCGCACGGGGATAAGATTGAGTCTGTATGATCATTTTTCAGTGGCTTCTTTATATATTCTGCCTTTCCGGATACCGGTCCTGGCCAAAAAGTAGCCAAGGGATACCCTCATGACACCAAATCCGTATTTTATGCTTCGTGAAATGTTAATGGAAGAAGCTTCTTCGAAGTATTTCGTGGGACAGGTGATCTCTGCAATTTCAAACCCGGCATAAAAGATCTGGGCCAGCATCTGGTTGTCAAAGACGAAATCGTCAGAATTTACCTGGAAATTGATTTGTTGAAGGACATTCGAGGAAAAAGCGCGGTACCCGGTGTGATACTCTGATAATTTCTGGTTCATTATAAGGTTCTGAAAAAGTGTCAGAAAACGGTTGGCCAGGTATTTGTAGAACGGCATACCTCCCTTAAGAGCCCCCTTTCCGAGTATCCTTGATCCGAGAACAACATCATATACACCGTTGGCGATCAGGAAGCACATGGAATGGATCAGGCGTGGATCGTACTGGTAATCGGGGTGCAGCATGACTACAATATCGGAATTGATCTCCAGGGCTTTCTTGTAGCATGACTTCTGGTTTCCCCCGTATCCAAGGTTCAGTTCATGTTCGATAATATGTTTAATACCCAGGTCACGGGCCACTTTCAGTGTCCGGTCATTACTACCGTCATCGACCAGGATCACATGATCGACGATATCGAAGGGGATTTCGCTGAAAGTGCTCTCCAGGGTTTTCTCCGCATTATAGGCAGGCAATACAACCGAAATTATCTTATCCTTAATCATTTATTCATTTTCCAACAGGTTCAGGAGGTGGTCTCCGGCAAAAAGAAAATCCGTTTTTCTCATAGAGCAGGCGAAGTTCCGGATATTGTGCCTGGAAATTTTCAAGGGTCTTGCTTCGCAGGATAAAAAAGGCCGGTTTATCTATATTGCCCTGAAGCAACCAGCCCAGGTCCTGTGCATTTTCATTTACGGGAACAGGTTTTGCAGCATAATACAGGTGCGCGTAACTCTTCATTCCCAGGGTTGAAACATAACAATCTTCCCCCTGTCTTTCCTTGCAAAAATCGATCAGTGCACGTTGGGAGTAGCCTTCAATTTTTCCCGCGGTAAAAAAAAGCATAAGGTTCAGGAATAAGGTCACGTTAAGAAACATTACGATATAGGCCTGCTTTTTGTTACGTTTTAAAAGGATAAGCGAGGCGATTATGCCCAGAATGAACATCAGGCCTATGAGTCCCTCGTAACCGGTCCAGTGAACATCCGAACTAATATTCGCCTGCGCAAATGGATCCTGGAAAAATCCCAGATCAAGCAACCAGTCAATATTGGAGGCAAGCACAGGAGTTACCATAAAGCCGATGCCGATGATACATCCAAGGACGGCATATATGATATTCAGCCAGCGGTAATTCTTGATCCGGTTAAGGATGATCTTGTAGATGACAAAGGCACCCAGGAAAGAAAGGGGGAAATAACACAGGGATGAATAGTGTACGATCTTGGTCTTAACCAGTGAAAAGAGGATCAGTACCACCCAGAACAGGATGATCATCCATCGTTTGAAGCGCTTCTGTAAATTTGAATCATAATAACTCCTGCGAAATCCCTTTAATGCGAATACAGAGACAGGAAAAACACCTGCAAGGAGGATCACGAAATGATAAAACAGGAAGCCACCGTGGCCCGAATCCTTTGTTTTCAGTAACTGGACCTGGTAATGAAAGAAGTCTGCAATAATCTGAAAATTGCCTATGGCGATCTGAATAATGAACCATAGTCCGCCGACAACAATTAGTATCAGAATAAAAGCCAGTATTTCGCTCCACAGGATCTTCAGCCTGAACTTATGGAGGAACCAGAATATTGCAATGGTAAGTCCGAAGAGCAGTATAGACACCGGTCCCTTGGTCAGGTTAGCCAGTCCGAGCAGGACTGCGGACAGGACCAGGTTCTGCCAACGTTTCTTTCCACGTTCGGCTTCCAGGAAAAAGACCATATTCAGCAGCGCCGTAAAAATGAAAAGATTGAACCATGGGTCGATGATCCCTGATTTGAAATACAGGAAAGGGAGCAGGGATCCAATGTAGCTCAGCACCCAGATCCATCCGAATTCAGCATCATAGATCCGCCTCCCTGTGCGGAAGAGTACCACCAGGGTAAGCATTCCGCAGATCACGTTCGGAAAGCGAGCGGCGAACTCGTTGATGCCGAATATTTTCATTGAAAGAACCTGCATCCAGACAAACAAAGGAGGTTTCTGCCAGAAAGGAACAAAGTCTATCTGCACGGTCAGGTATTCTCCGGTAAGGATCATCTCCCTTGCAGATTCAGCAAAATTTATCTCGTCCCAGTCAAACAGGTGAACCCCTCCGAGAAATGGAATAAAAAGCAGAAGCGCCCCCAGGGCGATAAGGATTTCTGTAATTATGGGATTGTTCTTGACCACGAACAAGTTCTTACTTTTTTCTGACCGGAAGTATTTTCAAAATTGACCTATCGAGCCACTCCGGTTTCAGTCTTTGAAAATACCAATAAAAAAACAAAGCTGAAATAGTTCCGGGCAGGGATCCTGACAGAACATCAACAAGAAAATGCTGGGAGAGATAAACCCGTGAAAATGCCACGCACCAGGCCAGTGCCATACCCAGGAAAACGGCTGACCTGCTTTTCAGGATAAATCCTGCAAGCAGAAGGACAGCAAAGGCTGAGGTGGTATGCCCTGAAGGAAAGCTGAGTGTTTGATAGAGTCCGACACCGGGAACTGTTTCGATTCCGGGCATCTGTTCAAGCCATGCTGCCGGCCTGAGCGCCCCGGGAAATACAACACGCTTTAAAAACTGGGTAAGGAGTCCGGAAAGGCTGAATGACAGGATCAGCATAAAAAAATACCGGAAGCGGACGAGCAGGAAAATCAAGGAAAAGATTACGGCGAACCAGCCGTCCCCGAGCCATGTAATAGCTTTGAAAAAAGCATCCTGAAAGGGCGTATGGCTGCTGTTCATCAGCAGGTGAAGTTCCGGTTTCGGGATGGCAATCACCATTGTTAGTCCACCGATAAATACCATGGCATACAACAAAAATCCCAGCCTGTATTCTTTGATTAATCCGATCATAAATTATTCTTCCTTCCCGACCGTTACTGTTTTATACCCATCCTTTTTTCCTTTTTCCAGCGCAGGGATACCTTCGTACATCCATTCAGGTGCCGGGGCTCCTTTAAGGTAATGATCGAAAAACTGGGACAGGCGGATGCTCAGATCCACTCGGTTGGGCCATTTGGTCAGGCTGTGTTTCTCATCATTATACACCAGCATCCAGGCAGGTTTTTCAAGGCGGCGCAGGGCCACGAACAATTCAATGCCCTGGTACCAGGGGACTTTCCCGTCATTATCGTTATGCATGATCAGCAGGGGTGTTTCGATATCAGGAACCCGGAATATCGGGGAATTCTCAAGATAGAGATCCGTCTTATCCCACAGGGTGCCGCCTATCCTGCTCTGTCCCTCTTCGTACTGCATCATCCTGCTCATCCCCGTTCCCCATCGTATTCCACCGTAAGCACTGGTCATGTTAGAAACCGGAGTACCTGCCATGGCTGCTTTGAAAAGCCTGGTCCGGGTAACCAGCCAGGCAACCTGGTAGCCTCCCCAGCTTTGTCCTTCAATACCCATATTATCCCTGTCTATAAAAGAAAACTGTTCGCACATGGCAAGGACTCCGCTCACCACGGCATCGAAGGCACTCTGTCCGGGGAAGCCTGTCCTGTAGGGTATGTCCGGCATAAATACCACATACCCGTTACTGACGGCCCATGCGAATTTCAGGGTTGACCGGCTCGGCTCGGGACTCTCATAGTGGTGAAGGCGGTAAGATCTTTTTTCATAAAAATAGACCAGCATAGGATATTTCTTCGATGGGTCAAAATCTTCAGGAACATAAAGGATGCC
>JAUVKJ010000277.1 GCA_030592145.1 Bacteroides sp. | reverse complement strand
CCGGAGGGGCGGACTCGGTGGTTCGCCACGATTATGTCGATGTGGTGCCTGCCATCAGGGTCAATATTCTGAAACCCACCATGAGTTTTCAGCAGGGCCAGACCGTTAAGATTTCTGCTTATGGAGCAGACAGTTACGAATGGTCTCCTGCTTCAATGGTCGACAATGCCACAGAACAGTCTGTCATGGTTACCCCCCCTTATTCAGGAACACATAAACTTTACGTTACCGGCACCCAGGGATCCTGTACCGGCAGTGATTCCATAGAGATCATGACCACCAATAAACCCCTTAACGATGATATGTGCGATGCATTACTGATCAAACATGGAGGATGGATCGGTAGTTACTCCAATGAATTCGCAGCCGCAGAAGAGAACGAACCGGCTCCGGATGAGGGGGATTGCCTTGCACCAATGACCTGGTGTGTGGAAGGAGGGGTTCATAACTCCCTCTGGTTCTATTTTTACGGTCCCGAGACTGGCATTGCATCCCTGCGGACAACAGGAATGGATAACCAGATCGCCGTCTACAGGGCAGATACCTGTACGGAAATTATAAAAGATAGCCTGGTAGCAGCCAACGATGATTATACTCTTGCAGAACTGGCTGCCACCCTTGATGCCGTCAGCGTTACACCGGGGGCAAAATATTTTGTTCAGATCGATGGGAGTTTCGGGGGTGAAAAAGGAACGTTCGTACTCTATTTTTATGCCTACCCCACAGGTTCGGATGAATTTGAAGCTACTGACCTGAAAAATGCATCCCTGTCGGTATATCCAAATCCCGGCCGTGATGTTTTCAATATCCGCATGGTTAATGCATTATCGACCGATGTTGATATAATCCTCTATAACCTGAACGGGCAGTTAATAATGCGAAAGAGTTTCTGTAATGTGCCGGGCGAGCTCTTTACACGGATTGACCTCAGCAGGGAGGCAAGCGGGATCTACCACCTTCGTGTGATCGACGGGAACCGGGTGATGAACCGCAAGATTGTAAAAGAATAATTCCGGTTTACCGGGCCAGGATAAACTTCCTGTTCACAGACTGGTTGCCGGTGGAGAACCTGACCATATAAACACCGTTGGGAAGGCCATCCAGGTTCAAACGCCTGCTGAAAGAAAGGCCGGGGTAATGGTAGGTTTCATGCATTATTCTTTTACCCAGCATGTCCAGCACTTCCACCCTCAGTTCCCTGACATCTTCTTTTAGCTGCATGCTCAGGTTGATCTTTCCGTCGGAAGGATTCGGATAGATACGGATAGCATCGGGAACGATATCGTATTCTTTAACGGAGATTATAGATCCCTGTATCTTCAGGTTATCGACCATCCATCCCCAGCCTCTTGCATAGGGATCGGAATGCAGGTGAAAGCGGATCAGTACCTCGTCGTTGCTCTCGAAATAGGGATTGGCAAGCATGTTTAAGAGGCGAGAGCGCTTTTCGGATTCATTCGGTACAGCCTCTGAATCATTGCCGCTCCGGATCCCGTTGTTGTAATTATTTTCCCAGGTAGTGTCAAAACGGCAATCCCATCCGTCCTCGAAATTGTGCCAGGTATTTCCGTTATCTTTTGACCCCTCGACAATGACAAAATCCCAGAATTCGTCATCTCCGTAGTTGGTTCCGTCCTCACCAGGCTCAATGTATACGATCTCCTCGAAGTACATAAAGGCATCGTCCGGCCTCAGGCGGATGGGAATTCGCAGTTGTGCAACAAAATCCCAGAAAGTATCATCTTTATTCGGAGCCAGGTAAGGATGGTCAGAATGCAATCCATAAGAAGAGAAACCGACCGGCATGTCCCTGCCGAAACCCGCGGTCAGAAAATCGTTTCTGGGAGTTTCAAAATCATTCTCGTATGCATCGGCCACGGGAGGTATGTCTTCAACCTTAAACGAGTGAACTAAGGTATCCGGATGAAATCCAACATTGGGAAAGCTGGCGGCATCAACCGCCCTGATCCGGTACTTTATTTCATCCCCTGTATTTAAACCGCTCAGGTCAAAGGAAACAAAATATTTGTCCAGGGTATCGTTCACCAGGTCAATGGGATCCTGTTCCACATCATTGATGCTGTAAACCAGCATGGTGGAATCCACGCCCAGGTTGTCAATGATATTTGCCTCAAAATCTACGGATTCTGTTCCGATAAGCACAAAATCAACCGGAATGTGATCGATGACCGGGGGGGTGGTATCCTGGCCGACATAAAAGGAATAGCCCGTTTCTTTCCTCCACAACTGGGAAGGTTCGGTAAAAACACGCTGGTATACATCCCTGGTCTTCAAATAATACTCTACACTGGTGCCTATCTCCGAAACCGGAATGTCGGCTTCGTATTCATTCGGAGTTCCGGTGGGTGTCATCAATATGGAATCAAGGGACTGGAAACCGTCAAAGGTATAAAACAGGTATTGTGTATTGGGCAGCAATCCCTTGTCACCTGTGATCTCAGCCATTATGGTAAAGGGTTCTGCAAGGCTTTCCCTGTCACGAAGGGAGTCGTGATGAATATATGTATAGGCCCATCCGATATCGTACATCATGTTGGTGGCAAGTGGTCCTGGATCATGGTTGGCTTCACTGGGGGCACCGCTGAAAGTCATCATTGCGTTCTTCCCGTTGTCCTTGTCATCATATACATCGTCAAGATGATAGAGGCTGGAACCATTGTCCCATTTCGAAGGAATATACATCACCGGATATTCCGAAGCCTGGACCTTGGTCACGGGTCCCTTGAAATATATGGGGGCAGTCATAAGCTGTTCGCCGAGCTTCTCTGAAGGATTTGGAAAAATACTGGTATCAACCAGTTGCTGATTAACTACATTTTCAAAAAACAGGTCGAATGCGCCCGGTATTGAATAAACATTATATCCAACGTCCTGGTTATCTACAAAAAAGGCACCGTAAAAACCAATTCCATGGGTCATTTCATGGAGCAAGACAGTCAGGAAATCATACATGTTATCCGGTGTATTCCCATCCAGTCCAAAGTACCATGAAATGTTTTTATTAAAGGAAATGGACATATCGGGATTGTCACCATTCAGGTTTTTTCCCAATATCTTTTCAGCAAGTGATGATGCGTATACCGTGGGTTTTATGAATCCGTTGTTATTGATGATGTATGCCGGTCCGGAGTATGCGGATCCAAGGGTCCCTCTGGGAAGATCTGTAAAAACCAGTTCCACATTGATCGTCACCGGTGAGGAGATCAGGCTGGCCCATATATTCGTTGCTTCTATGGCGGCAGGATCAACGATGGAAGTCCCCCCCTTAATGGTC
>JAUVKJ010000180.1 GCA_030592145.1 Bacteroides sp. | reverse complement strand
CCTGTAATTCCCGGGGGAAGGATCAGTGATCGTCACTGAATTTTTTGTATCGCGTCTCCCTTCCTTCCGGCACCATCTTGAGATCAAGCTTGGAAATGATCTTCATGTCCTCAATGTCCTCCTCCAGGTCCAGGTCCTCCGGATCATAATTCCATTGTGCCTTCACATCCCCTCCTTTTTCGGTGTAGTCATGCAACAGAATCATAATGTGCAGTATCCGCTTGGACGAACTGGTATTGAAATAAGAGAGAGTAAATGTAAAATCGATGGGGCCCTTCACCTCCTTCATGTATTGCTCCAGCCATTCCATAAGCCATCCATAAAACTCAGCGGTTTTTTCGGGAAAGCTCTCGCCGGAAATCTCACACTTGCCGGTGGAAGCGTCAAAATCTACATAAGGCTTATCAAATTCGTCCTCGTCAATGGGTATAAGAAGGTTTTCCATGATAATAGTTTTCAGGATTTCATGCAATAAATTTACAGTTTTATCCCCATAATTGTGATATCATCGCGCTGTTTTTCGAATTTCATAAATCCGATCATCTCTTCTTCCATTTTCGTTTTCTGCGCTTCCATGCTCAGGGAGGCGTGTCCGTTAAGAAATGCAATGAACCTCCTGGTGCCGAACTTTTCCCTTTCGGGAGAATTTTGGTCCATCAAACCATCGCTGGTCAGGTAGATCCGGTCACCTTTCTTTAGCGCAAGTTCATTCTTTGAAAAGGGATTGGGATTGAAATGTTTCCCTCCTATGGTGCGGCGGTCGCCCCGGATCACCTCCAACTCTTTCCCTTGCCGCATCAGGAAAAGAGGGCGCCGGGCCCCGGAAAAGCTCAGGTATACATCATCCGGGTCGTTCTCATCGCTGCCCTGCAGGGTGATCTTGCAAAGGCAGATATCCATCCCGTCGTCATTATCAGTCTTATGCTGATTCAGGGCCTGCCGTATCCGCTGATCCATCAACTCCAGGATCTCGTGTGTCTGGTCGATCTTATGTTCTTTGACGATCGCATACAGCATGCGGGAGCCGATCATCGAAAGGAATCCGCCCGGCACCCCGTGACCGGTACAGTCCACCACGGCAAAATAAAATACCCTCTCTCCGGTTTTTTTCCTTCCCGTCTGCGTAAACCAGTAAAAATCGCCCGATACAATATCTTTTGGCATATAAATAATAAATCCGTCGAACAGGCTCCCCATTTCATCCAGATCGGGCAGCATGGCCTGCTGGATGGTCAGGGCATAATAGATACCGGCCGTAATGTTCTCGTTCTGCCTTTCTATCCTGATGTTCACTTCCTGCAATTTGTCGCGCTGGGCCTGTATCTCTTCCTTCTGGTTCAGGATATTCGACTTCTGCTCCTGTATAATGCGGTTCTTCTCCTGTAAAATACGGTTGGCCCGCTTCTTTATCTGGTAGGCCCGGAAGCTCATGAATCCGAGTCCCAATATCAGGACCGAAAGGATCAGGAAAAACCACAGCACCATAAGCTGCCGTTTAATCTGTATCTTCTGGCTGTCGAGGATTTGCTGCTGCTCTTTCATCATCGCTGTTTGCAATACTATGTCGTCAAGCTGTTTCCCGATTACCTGGCTGCGTTCGGCAATCTCCTGTTCCTTTTCTGCAATAACACTGTTCAGCGCGCTTATTTCCGCCTCCCGTCCTTTGATCCTGTCTTCCTGGTATCCAAGAAGGCGGATCTTATCGACCAGGTTCATCTGCTTCAGGTTAATGCTGTCAGATAGGGTTGTTAACTCCCGGGTCTGCAGTTCGATCTCATAAACCAGCCTGTTGATCTCCTCTACACGGACCTCCAGTTTCCTTTCACTTTCAGCCAGTTCCTTTTGTTTTTGTTCGAGCTCCCGGTTCAGGATATCTAGGTCCGCCCTCATCTTATTTCCCTCATTCTCAAGCTCACGGTAGATATCCCTCAGGTCATTCTCGTTGCCCCCTACAAAAAGGATCTTAGGGGAAACCGTTAATCCTGCATTGTCAGTATTTGTTTTATTGAGCTGGAAGGGCTTGTCCCCACCCAGGCTCATCCCCAGAAGGTTCAGCATGGTGAAATCATCGTTCCTGGCACTGTCGGTCACAATCAGTACCGCTTGTTCCCCGAAACGGTTAAAGATTTTTTTGAGGGAATTGTTCTTCTTTTCGTCCACATAGAGGATATTTACCGGCTGCAGGTCCTTGAGGCTTTTAAAATAAGTAACGCGGAAAGGCTTCTCCTTTAGTGTCTGCAGCTCAGACTTCAGGCTCATCTGGGTATAAATGGCTTCCGAGTCCAGCACACCGACGTGGAAAGTATCGATCTTCTCCTCTTCCGGCCAGCTGATATACCCTGCCAGCAGGATGGTGTATTCAGACTTCAGCCATTCCTCAGTTATCATCTGTGCAGTCACAGCAGCCGTGGAAAACAGGGCAACGAGCAGAACAATGAATGTTTTTTTTGCGATAAGCACCTAAACAAATTTATGAAATAAATTCCTCAAATTCAGAATCTTTAATAATCCTGAAAAACATGCTTGAAAACTTCTTTGTATATACTACCGTTAACCAGGGGTGACCTGGTTATCATGGATTCTTTTTAGCATTTTGTCAAACAACCCGGCCTTTTGAGATCAGTTCGGCCCGTTCGGGCAGATGTTTTTTGTACATTTGGGCCTCAATCCCAAAATCATACCATTAATGTCAGATATCGGGGAACGGATAGCTCTGTTGATCAAAGAGTCAGGACTGAATAAAAATTCTTTTTCCAAACATATTGGACTAAAAAACAATTCTACGATCACCAACATCATAAACAATCCGAAACGCAGTCCGAGCTATGATGTCATTTTCAGGATACTTGCCAGGTACGAACAATTGAATGTTCGATGGCTAATCGCGGGACAGGGGCAGATGTTTTCCATCTCGGAAGATTCATTTACAAATATCAACGACAGGCTGTCGCATATTCATCGTAAGTATGCCATTACCCTCAACGAGGCAGCCACGAAGGTGGGTGTGGCAGAAGATGAGCTACGGAAATTTTTCTATGAGAACGAACCTCCATCCGAACATCTGATAGAAAAATACCTGGAGGCCTTCCCCGAAGTCAATCCCGGGTGGATCCGTCACAACCAGCTTCCCATGCGGACCAAGACAAGTGCAGGCAATTACATTTCCCCGGATACCCTGAACAAGATGATCAAAACCTTCGGCAGCACCGTTGAGGAAGAATTCAAGGATCTGTTGAATTGCCGTAATGCGCGACCCGCCCATATCGTAAGGATCGAGTCTTTCCTGGAATGCGATATGGCACTCGAGGTATTCGGCGAGGAGATGGTACCTGATTTCCAGCCCGGGGAGATCGTGCTTGTTGACATGGTAGACAGTAATACTTATATCTACGATCTGCCATACATAATTATAACAGATACGATCAACGTGCTACGCTTTATCAGAAACTCCGACAATCCCGAAACTCTCCTGCTCTCGCCTGCAAATGGCACAGCCGAGACGATCGAGATCAACAAGGCTGATATCAGGCATCTCTACCTTGTGAAGGGAAAAATCAGGAAATATCATTAAGGATGAAGACGATTTCAAGCATTAGCGTGGGAACCATATTGCTGATTATCGCCGGCTGTTCCGGCGGGCGGTATGTGGAAATGACAAGGGCCGGTGAGTCGGCGTACCGGGAGGGGGATTACCGGAAGGCGCTGGAATATTCCGAGAAGATCATAGGGGAAGTGGAAGGAAAGGGTAAGCAGTCCGCAGGGAATGTCTATGCCCTTGCCGGGATATCTGCCTGTAAGCTTGAAGATTATGATAAATCACTCAACTACCTGTTAAAAGCCCAACAGCAGGACTATTCTGACGGGAACATGTACCTCTGCCTTGCCCGGAATTACAGGCATATCGACAACCTGTCAAAGGAGATCACCGCTCTTGAAACCTATATGGAAAAGTATCCTCAGGGAAATGAGACCGGCACGGCACGGGAAAGATTGTTCCGGACCTGCCTGGAAAGCGAGAATTTCGAGCTGGCAGGAGAGCTGTGGACCAAAATGGACAGCGCCTCAAGGGAAGATGTCACAAACCTGGAAACATACCTGAACCTGAACCGTATGCAGGAGAATGACAGTACCTGCAATTCAGTCGCTGCCCTGATACTGGACAAGGATTCTGACAATGAACCTGCACTGAGCTGGTTCGCGAAAGACTATTACAGTAAAGCCGAAAACTCCTACCAGGCTCAAATGAAGGCCTACAAAGAAAACCGTACACATAGACAATACGCCATCCTGCTGAAAGCTTTCAAGCAGGTAAACGCTGATTTCAAAAAGTCGCGTGATTATTATTTAAAGCTCTACAAACTTTACCCCAACCCCGAATACGCCATGTACCTCGGAAATATATTTACCCGGCTCGAAGATGAGAAGAAGGCTGATTATTATAAGAAGAGGGCGGATTGATAAGCAATCAAATCCGAGATAGTCTCCTTTTGTATTTATTATTTAGCTATAAAAGGCTCCCTTTTTTTGACCTTACTGATGCCGGTCAACAAAATTGCATTACTTGGCATTGGACTGGTTTCCGGAGAATTTTCTGATCTCGGTATTGTTTGATAATGAATAGATCCGTGCAAATTCAC
>JAUVKJ010000339.1 GCA_030592145.1 Bacteroides sp. | reverse complement strand
ATAAATCCCGTCCCACGGCCTCTCTGGAGCCTTTACTCCTGAGGCCCCCCAGATATTGCCATGGTATACATCATGATCGTCCGGTATGGTAACGGCCGGGATATTCCTGGTAAGATCACCGTGGGCCCAGAGGAACAGGTACCATTTATACAGGTAATCGAGTCCGGTATTTTGTTCTGAACTGAAATCCGGAGGTGTGGGCCTTCCCTCATACACATTATCGCCGGTATAAACAAGCAGGTCGGGCTGGTGCTTTGCCACATTAGAGGTCAGGTCCTCATGGGGGAACCAAAGCTTGTCTGAAAAATCAAAAGTTCCTCCGTGAATGTTTCCGTGGCTGTTGCTGTTTCCTGTAAACGCTGCCACGATAAGCTCATCCCGGTCGCGTGGATCCTGAACGATAACTCCATAATAGTAATACGGGGTTCGTGTGCCTTTTGCATCTGTCAGTTGGTAGGCGATACGGTAGTCATGCCGGATCTCATCCCTCCAGTCCGGGATACTGAAGCTTGCTGTATAGCCTGGTATCCTGATCTGGCTGCTGGCAAAGGTATTCCATTTGCCGCGGCTTGCATCCCGGATCTGCAATTCCACCGTCTGTACATCCGATTCACTGAGGGGCGGCAACTGGGCTGTCAGTTTCAGGATACGGTCGCTGAGGGTATACTGGGTACCGATGACCGGTCCCAGTTTATGATCCTCGGCTTTTTTGATCTTGGATCCCCTGACCTGCCAGTTATCAAACCAGTAACTGCCTCCATTACAGATAAGTGCCAGGCTTCCTCCGAAATTTCCATCGCGCCGGAAAAGGGTATCCAGCCGGACGATCTCTTCATTCGTTCCAGGATCTGTTGCACTGAGAATAATATTGTACCTGTCTCCCCTCGGTATCAGTTTCATGGAAAAAAGAAGAGATCCGTAAACGGGGGCCACTGTTTGTCCGGGTGGTTTCGCGGAGTACCATTCCACACCGGTTTCATTGTCGATCAACAGTATTTCCCCATGATCGGTTATGGCCGCGATCATACCACCTCCCTTTCCTTGCGCACCGTGTATAAGGGCCCTTCTCCTGTAATCCATGGATTCGGAGCCTGCCCCGAAAAGAAAGCCCGAATAAACCTGCTCTCCGGTCCCTGCAGGTTTACGAATGAGTCCCGTTGTAACCTGAATATCCAGAGAACCGGGCCGTGTGGTGAGGTACCTGTTAAGCAGATGCAGGGTACGCTTCGGGAGATCTGCATTGATACATTCAAGCCTGCCTTTTTTTAACTGCCAGTCCTGGAGTCGGTTAGCCCAGAATTCAGGGCCGATCCAGTACCTGTCCGGCAGTAGATTCCAGTAGGATTGAAAGGGCTCTGTTTCTGAACTCCTCTGGCAATTCGTAAACAGGAGGGCAAGGATAAGCGCGGGTAATAATTTCAGAAGGTGCTTCATTGGGTTGGATTTTTAGAATTCAATGATGGCTTTCATGACCCCGTCCCGGTACCCGGACACAAGATCAAAGGCTTTGCCGGTATCCTGAAATGAAAAACGGTGGGTGATCAGGGTAGACACATCCACCTTTCCTCCTGCAATAAGATCGATTGCTTTCTGCAGGCGGTCGTTTTGCCTGCGTACATTCTGAAAGCAGATCTCTTTTCTGCGGGTAAGATCTGTGGCCAGGACCCAGTTATCAAATTCCGGGATTCCCACGATCATTATCTTACCTCCCGGTTTTATAAGGTCGATGGCCTGGTCGATGGCCTCCTGCTTGCCGCAGCAATCGAATACAACGTCGAGTTCCAAAGGCTCCTTTTCAAGAATGCCGGAAACCACGTCAGAGCTGTCAGGGTTGCCCGTCCATCCGGCTCCGGCGCTCCCTGCCATTCGGAGCCGGTAATCCAGTTTATCCGTGACATATATTTTCTCAGCGCCCAGGAAACGGCAATACTGCAGCACGCTCATCCCGATGGGACCGGCTCCCAGGATCCCGTACGTTTTACCATGGGAGACTCCGGCCAGGTCAGCGGCCCAGATGGCGATGGACAGAGGCTCTGCGAGAACGGCGAACTCATTTTTCAGGTGATCCGGCAGGGGATAGCAGTTTTGTGCAGGCATCACGATGGTTTCGGAGAGGAGCCCGGGGGATTGTCCCGGATTGCCGAGGAATTTCATGTTTCGGCAGGTATGGGGGCGCCCCGCCTGGCACTGGTCACACCTGTAGCATGGCATGCCCGGTTCAATGGCTATTCGCTGTCCCTTTACGAGTCCCTCCACACCCGGACCGGTTTCCTCGATTACACCGGATCCTTCATGCCCCGCAACAAAGGGATATTCAACCCGGTTGCTTCCGATGCGCCCGGTAGTATAGTAGTGCATATCCGAACCGCATACTCCCATATGCGTTACACGAATAAGAACATCGTTGTCTTGCCGCAGGACAGGATCAGTCTTGTTGATCATTCCGATCTTTCCGATACCGGTGAGGGCCATTGATTTCATGTGGGACTGATTTTTAAATTTTTCTTAAAAATACAGATAATTAATTCCCCTTTTATTAGCATATATCAATTATATTTAGGTTTTTGTTTATTCCATAATCCATAATTTCAATATGAACCTCTTAGAACAATTGAAACAATATACCGAAGTTGTAGCGGATACAGGTGATTTTCAATCGATTGAAA
>JAUVKJ010000059.1 GCA_030592145.1 Bacteroides sp. | reverse complement strand
CAAGGGGATTCAGTTCGCTGGGGAGAACAGGTAATCCATGCTCTTTACATAGATGAACAGGGCAATGTATGGAGCAGGACGGAGCGAAATCTTGCGATCCTGGATCCTGCTACTGAAGAATTCACCACCTACGGGCTGTTCTATGATGAATCTAATCCTTTAAACAGGGAGGAATCCTATTCTATGGTGCGGGATTCCCTGGGATATATGTGGATCGGGACAAAAGACGGGCTCCAGGTATTAGACCCGGAAACCGGTGAATCCATACGGTATAGTGTATCCGGCAATTGCGGATTGCTCAGCAACAATGTCCGTGAGGTCTTCCTCGACCGAAAAGGAAGGATCTGGTGCGGGACCGACAGGGGACTTTTCCTGTTTCTCCGGGAGCAGGGTATATTTCAGGAAGCAGGCGACATTTTTCCGGAACTGGGCGGACTGAATGTTCTGTCCATTGCACAAAGCAGGGAGGGGGAATTGCTGATCGGCACACATGAATCACTGCTGAAGATCCTTCCTGACCTTTCCAGTGCAGAATCCTTTAATGGATTTTACAGGCCGGATATCCATACACGGTTTGCGGATATAAATGCCCTGTATGAGGACGCTTCGGAGATTCTCTGGCTGGGAACCTCCGTGGGACTGGTAAAAATTGACCAGAAGGAGCGGAAATTTGAGGTGATCAATTCCCTGAACCCGGACTGGGAGGGATTATCTTCCAACATGGTCTCAAGCGTTTTTCAGGATGAGAACGGGGATATCTGGATCGGGACCAGTGGAATGGGACTGAACCTTTTCACTACAGGATCAAAACGGGCCATACAATTCAATACCCATGTGCCTGTCGTTTCCAGGCGCCTGTCGCATGATCATATCCATGCCATACATCGTGACCGGAACGGTAACCTCTGGCTTGGCACAGGGAACGGGGTCATGGTGATGAAACCCGGATCAAAGAGTTTTTACCGTTTTTGTGATATGAAAGTAAATGTTTCATGCGAGATCTTTGACAGGCAGCATGTTTACGATGTATTCGAGGATTCAGAGGGACTGATCTGGTTCGCTGCCTCCAACGGGATACACAAGTATGATCCTGCCGGCCGGATCATTCATAGCATCAGACGGATCCATTATGGAACTGAAATGCTGGATCTCCAGGATGTCTACTGTGTGATTGAAGACCTTGATGGCATAATATGGATAGGGTCGTCTGTGGGACTTTTTAAATATCTTCCCCGGGAAAATAAATTTGAACTTTTCCAGGCCGGAATACTGAACAAGTCCTTGAATATTAACAGCAACACTGTTTTTTCCCTTCAGATTGATTCAGGTGGCGATCTGTGGATCGGAACGGCATCCGGCCTGAACAGGTACAATGCAGAAGATAACAGCTTTGAGTTCTTCGGAGATCCGGTTGAACTCTCAGAGTTGAGGATCTACGGGATACTGGAGGATGGCAGGGGAAATCTTTGGCTGAGCTCTGAGCGCGGACTCGCCAGGTATGAACCGGAACTGGAGACATTTATTCAGTACGGTCCCTCAGACGGCCTGCAGAATTACGAATTCCTGCCGGGATCCGTCTACAGGCATTCCGATGGCAGGATGTATTTCGGCGGTATTGCCGGACTGAATACCTTTCATCCCGATTCCATCCGGTACAATTCCTACCCTCCCAGGCTGTCTTTTACCCAGTTTGTGCGATTCCGCGAACAGGGCGGCATGTCCAAACCACTCGCGCTCGACCGGGTATCCACGGTCATCGTACCCAGGGGAGTTGAGGTAGTAACCATGCGTTTCTCTGCCCTGGAGTTTACCGCCCCTGAAAGGAACCGCTATTTGTATAAAATGGTACGGAAGGGACAGGATGGGTTATGGATCCATATCGGAGAACAGCATTATGTTACATTTTACAGGTTGAGCCCGGGAACCTATACCCTTAGTGTGAAAGGCTCCAACAACGACCTTCTGTTTTCCACCCAAGAAATACAGATGGAGATCGTCATACCTCACCCATTCTGGAATAAAACATTGGCCATACTGTTGTATATCGTGCTCGGGAGCCTGGTGCTTTTTGCTGTCATTCAACTGAGTACAAGGAGACTGCGACGCAGCAACAGGATTCTCAGGGAGAAGGAGATCTCCGCCAAAGAGATCGAAAAACAAAGGCAGGAACTTGCCATGAAAAACAAAAACGTAACGGACAGTATAAATTATGCCAAACGGATACAGCATGCACTCCTGCCGACTTCTGAAATTTTCAGGAACCTCCTGCCCGATTCCTTTGTCCTGTTCAAACCCAAGGATATTGTAAGCGGTGATTTTTACTGGATCAACCAGCACGGGAACAAGATCTATGTCGCTGCAGTCGATTGTACGGGACACGGTGTTCCGGGAGCCTTTGTATCCATTATCGGGTTTGAACTGTTCCGAAAGATCACCGCCAGTGAGCAGGGCAGCAACCCGGCAATGATACTCGATACCCTGAATGATAACTTCACTGATATGTTTTCAGACGGGGAACATGTATACCTGAACGATGGAATGGACCTTTCCCTCTGTATCATTGACCGCAAGGAAAAATCCCTGGATTATGCCGGTGCCTTTAATCCACTTTATCTGGTTCGGAATGAGACCATTATCGAGGTAAAGGCCGATCGTTTTTCCGTTGGTGCCGACATTCGTTTTTCTGCCGAGAGAAAACTTTTCAAAAGCCATAAGATATACATGCAGAAGAATGATATCATCTACATGTTCTCGGACGGGTATGCTGACCAGTTTGGTGGACCGGAAGGCAAAAAGTTTAAATACCGCAGGTTCCGCCATCTTCTGCTGACCATTCACAAACTGCCGATGGAGAAACAGCAATCGATCCTTGATTCGAGCATTGAGGAATGGAAAGGGGATATAGACCAGGTGGATGATATCCTGGTGATCGGTATCAGGCCGTAGTCGATTTGACCAGCAGTGATTTCATCTTTCCGACCAGGATATCGACCTGGAAAGGTTTGCTTATATAATCATCCATGCCTGCAGCCAGACAGGCTTCGCGATCACCTGACATGGCATTGGCTGTGATGGCTATGATGGGCGTAAACGAGTTGGTACTGGTCTCGATCTCCCGGATCTTTTTTGTGGCAAGGAAACCGTCCATAACGGGCATTTGAATGTCCATCAGAATGAGATCGTAATTTGATGTCCCGAACTTGTCGAGCGCCTCTTTCCCGTTATTGGCAATATCTATGTTTTTGACCTGTTTCTCAAGGCTGAGAGTAATAATTTTCTGGTTGATAATATTGTCTTCGACCAGGAGAATACTGGCATCATTAAGTTCAACTTTCCGTTCGGGTGTCAGTGCGTCCCTGTCAAACTGATATGCGGCGACCCCTTTTCTTATTCTGGTGTCACTCTTTATGAAATCCAGTTTGAACATAAATTCTGTCTGCACATCGTTCACCTCGGTAAACAATTCCCCTCCGAGTATTTCTGCAATTCTTTGCGGAATGCTCAGGTCCATCTGCTCAACGGGTACGGGAAGGGTACATTCTTCTCCCGTGACAAAGCAGGCATTGATAAGGAATTTCAGCTGAAGCCTGTCATCGGTTTCCCGGTTATTGATAATATGGATCTGTATCCTTAATTTTTTGTCAGTCCTTGAATGCTTAATAATATTTTCCACCAGGTTCAGGAACATTTGCTTGATGCGGATAGGATCACCCTGTACCTGGTTGGTAATCGTGGGATCGTGATGCAGATTGATGTCGATGTTCTTATATTCTGAAGGGGGAAACAGATGAAGAATGTTCTCGATGGCCCTGCCAAGATCGAAGGGAAGAATGGATTCTTTGACGCTCCGGATGTCGATATTGGATACCTTGACAATATTATTTACCGCTTCAACCAGGTTATTGGAAGATGCCAGTATGGTATCGATCAGATCCTGCTGCTGCTGGTCCAGTTTGGTCTTGCTTACCAGATTGCTTACAAGGGTAATGTTATTCAGGGAAGTCCTCAGCTGGTGGGAGAGCCTGGAAATGAATTCATCCCTCGATCGGGTTTCGAAAGTTGCTTCTTCAAGCGCCTTGTCGAGCTTCATTACATTCCTGAATCGAAGATATTCAAAAAAATAGATAAGGAGATGGATGCCAAAGTAGGTGAAAACATACCTCAGGCTAAAGATCCGGTCATAATCAACACGGACAAAATTGAAATCACCGAAAAGAACGCACCCGGTCAGCATGAGGAATATCAGGGAAGAAATACTTCCCCGTTTATTTCCCAGAAGGATCAGGGAAATTATAGGGAATGTAAGAGCCCAGAGATATCCGGTTGCGTCGGTACCCCCGGTAATAAGGAGGAAAAGGAGGAGGGCGGTCATCAGGCCCAGAAGGAATGGGATGGAATGCTGCACCCTCAGGGTACGGACCATGTATATCATGTTCAGGATGGCCAGGACGGTTGTTCCCAGCAATCCCCAACCCAGCCAGTATTCCTTGTTGAAAAAAGCCAGGATGGCGAACATCATAATAAACAGAATCCCGAAAAAACTGAAGATATTGGTTATAAGGATACGGGTTTGAATCAGGGGGTCCGTTTTTTCGTCTAATCCGAAAGAGAAAAATTTAAATATTTTCTCTTGTGTGAGCATTAATTCCTGACCTTTTATTGTGTAAATTTGTAGGTGTCTGAAATACAGATTTGTTTATAAATATACGCAAAAAAACGATCAGATTATGTATAAGTTAAGACTGCGTATTGGATGTTACCCTGGATTCTGCATTCTGGCATTCCTGTTTCTTGTTCCCGGCCCTGTATTGCAGGCTCAGTCCGATTCACTGAATATGGTTAAATATACCCCGGAATTCAAATTCCGGGAAGGAATTTTCCTGAATCACCAGCAGGTTAATAATAACAAGCCAATACCCAAATCCCGGATCCTGACTTCGGTCGATTACAGCGACAGGGATTTCTACATCAAGGCCCTTGAGAATAAAACCTTTTTGTTTTATGATCATATCGGCATGAAGCAGGAAGTTAAGACGAGCCAGATATGGGGATTCAGCAGAAACGGCGTATTGTTTATCTCCCTGGATGACAAGTATCACCGGATCACCATAGTGGGCAGGATATGTCACTTCGTGGCCACTGTAACTACGTACGATACAAGATACTACGATCCGTATTATTACAATCCCTACGATTATTACTATCGCTCCGGGGGTTATCCAACCAATACACAGTCCTCTGAAATGCGTCAGTACCTGCTGGATTTTAAAGGCGGGAAGGTTTATGATTATGACCTTCAGAACCTTGATGTCCTGCTGATGCAGGATCCCGAATTGCATGACGAGTTTTCACAGTTGAGCAAGAAAAAGAGACGCCAGCAAAAATTTGTCTACCTTAGAAAATTCAACCAACGGAATCCTTTGTATTTCCCCAAAAACTAAAATCATCCTTTGTCATGAAAAAAACATCACTGATGATCGTGCTGGTCCTGTACGGCGTCCTGGCGTATTCCCAGTATGTTCCCACACCCGAAGACCTGGACCATTTTCTCGAAACCAGGACCCTTGTGGTAAGAGACCAGAATCCACTGAATACCTTTGATGGCGAGATAAAGAAAGTAATGGAACAGGAGTGGGAAATCACCGAATGGGACATCATCCCCTATGCCGAATTTGAGGAGAAAAGGCAGGATCCGAATTATTCTTTTCTTTTCCTGACCACCGTGGTTTTCGAGAAAGATAAATTGCAGGCCAGGTATAAATTCCTTAACCTTTCCCTGGGAGGCGATTACTTCAACCTGAACCAGATGCCTGACCTGGCATCAGTGCCCGTGGCCTATGCCAATGTGGAGGATGAATCCTATAATTACAAGCTCGGGATACTGGTGCGCTTCATACAAACCCATATCAGGCATATCCGTGAGCATCCCGAGGTCATCTCCACCAACATTTTCAAGCATTATAACGATAATATGAAGAATGTCAAGGAGAAAACACTGTACCTGCTGACGGAAGAGATGGCCAGGGACGTAAATTCAGCGGCCCGCATCCAGAAGATCTATCCCCATCCCTTCAAGCTGGTGGATAAAGATGATATCCGGGAAGCCATCAGTAACCGTGATGATGGGATTGTTTTCCTGCATAAAGTGGGACCTGAAGGCAGCCGGCTGAAAGCGCGTTGTTACAAGATACTTATCGGTGCCAGCGATGCAAGTTTCTACTATTTTAACTATCACATGATCAACGATAAGAAACCGGACGGTTTTCTGGCCAAAGACCTGAAGAAGATCAGTAAATAGCCCGCATACAAAGTTGAAGAAAGTAAGCATACCCAAAGGAACACGTGATTATTCCCCGGCAGCCATGGCCCGCCGGAGATATATTTTCGATACGGTCGAAGAGATTTTTCGCATGTTCGGGTACCAGCCTATTGAAACTCCTGCTATGGAGAGCCTGGATACCCTGCTGGGTAAGTACGGTGAGGAGGGAGACAAGCTCCTGTTCAAGATCCTTAACTCCGGTAATTTCCTGGATGGGATCGAAAGCGCGCAAATAAGTAAGAAAGACCCTTCCGGCTTGTCTGCCAAAATATGTGAAAAGGGACTGAGGTATGACCTGACCGTGCCTTTTGCCCGGTATGTGGTTCAACACAGAAATGAAATCAGCTTTCCCTTCAAACGATACCAGATCCAGCCGGTCTGGAGGGCTGACAGGCCACAGAAGGGCAGGTACAGGGAATTTTACCAGTGCGATGTGGATATCATCGGCAGCAGATCCCTGCTGAATGAGCTGGAGCTGATCGAGATCGTTGACCTGGTGTTTGATCGTTTAGGGATCGGGATCACCGTGAAGATCAACAACCGCAAGATCCTGGCAGGAATTGCCGAGATCCTTGGAGAACGAAAAAGGCTTACCGATATTACCACGGCCATTGACAAACTCGACAAGATCGGCGCTGATGGAGTGAACAGGGAATTGAGTGAGAAGGGCGTTCCTGAAGCAGCCATTCAACGCTTGCAGCCCATTATATACCTGAGCGGTCGCCCGAAAGAAAAACTGGATACCCTGGCAAAGGTGCTTTCGGGTTCAGAAGCCGGGATCGAAGGTGTCGGGGAAATGGTCCGCTTGTTCGATTACCTGGAATCCCGCGAGATGAAAGCAGAAATCGAATTGGACCTGACGCTTGCCAGGGGACTGAATTATTATACCGGGGCAATAATCGAGGTGCTGGCCCGGGAGGTGAACATCGGAAGTATATGCGGGGGAGGACGTTACGATGACCTGACCGGTATTTTTGGAATGGAAAATGTTTCGGGCGTGGGTGTCTCATTCGGTGCGGACAGGATCTATGATGTGCTGGACCATTTGGATTTGTACCCGGAAGAGGTGACAACCGGAACCCGGCTGATGTTTGTGAACTTCGGACATGCTGAAGAAAAATATATTCTTGGAATCCTGCCAGAATTCAGGGACGCAGGCATTGCCTCGGAGATCTACCACGACAGTGTTAAGCTAAAAAAACAGATGATATACGCCAATCAGAAGGGCATTCCCTTTGTGGCCCTGGTCGGTGAAAATGAGTTGAAAGGCAAAGTACTTACTTTAAGGGACATGGAATCGGGAGAACAGAAAGAAATGTCCGTTGAGGAGGCCATCGATCTGATCCTGTCCGGGTATGTTGAATAAAACATCAAAGATTCTCCAGGATTCGTATTTTTACTTCTTACTGACTGAACTAAGTATTGTTCATGCATTATCACGAAATTTCACCCGATGAGTTTGGGTTTTCCCGGATACATCAGATCATTAAGGATGGATTCCACCTGAAGCTTTCGGACAGATCTACCGGACTGGTCCGGAAATGCCGGGAATACCTGGACAATAAGCTGGAACAAACACAGGAACCACTCTACGGGATCAATACAGGATTCGGTTCCCTGTATGATTGCCTCATCTCTAAAGAGGATCTGGGGATTCTGCAAAGGAACCTGGTGGTCTCGCATGCATGCGGACAGGGTGATGAGATACCACAGGAGATTACCCGGCTGATGCTCTTCCTTAAAATCCAGTCGCTCGCCTATGGAAATTCCGGCATACAATTATCCACCATCGAGCGGCTTGTTGATTTTTATAACCAGGGAATCACACCGGTTGTTTACAGATATGGTTCGCTTGGAGCTTCCGGAGACCTTGCTCCTCTGGCACACCTGAGCCTTCCTCTTCTTGGAGAGGGGGAGGTTTATTATAAAGGTAAAAAGCAGTCCGCCCGGGAAGTGAACAAACAATTGAAG
>JAUVKJ010000270.1 GCA_030592145.1 Bacteroides sp. | reverse complement strand
AGTATCCGTTTCTCAATGCCTGTCCATACATTCCTGGTAAATGTACGGCCGATAAGCTCCGGTACTTCCGTGAAATATTCATGGCTGTCATATACAAGGGGGAGATTTTTGATCCTGGCAACCGTGTAACAAGCGGGAAGTGTATCCAGGTCATTGGAAACCAGCATATCTGCCTTACGGAACAGCAGCAGGAAAAAAAGGCGGACATTATAACAGGCGTAGAAAAGCGGACCTTTCCGGAACAGAAGGCGCATGCGGTGGATGCGATAAGGCCGCCCGTTTATTTCCTGGCTGTCCGGAAGCTTTCGTCCGACCAGCAGGGGAGCGGCACCCATCTCCACCAGTGTGCAGGCGCAGCGGTGAACTCTCTGGTCAACCAGCAGGTCATTGCTTACGGCAATAATGATTTGCTTTCCTTCCACTTCCGGGAGGTGTCATTTTTACGTAACATACAGAATATATCTATTAACGCAAAAGGAGACGGCAGATATTGTTCCAGGGTCTCCAAATCTGCCTTGAATAGCAGGGATCCTGCCGGATCCATCTTAAACTTTTGGCTATCTTTACACCATGCCTGAAATCCTCCGGAATCATTCTTTAAGCAAGCTGAACAGTTTCCATTTCGATGTCCGCACACATAAATATTGCGAGTGCAAAAGCGTGAAAGATATCCAGGAAATCATTTCCCGTCCCGAATTCCGGAACGAAAAAACACTTATACTCGGGGAGGGAAGCAATATATTGTTCTCGAAGGATTTCGGGGGACTGATAATCCGTCCTGTGATCCTTGGCCGGGAGATCATCCGGGAGGATCGTGAGTATGTATGGATCCGGGCAGGGGCCGGTGAGAACTGGGATGAATTCGTAGCATGGTCGACAGCCTGGGGATTCGGAGGTATTGAGAACCTTTCACTGATACCCGGGTCGGTCGGTTCCAGTCCCATTCAAAACATCGGGGCCTACGGTGCCGAAGTGCAGGAAAGCATCGAAGAGGTGTCGGCGCTTGATGTGCTTACCGGTCAGAAACTGACCTTCCTTAAGGAGGCCTGCCGGTTTGCTTACCGTGACAGTATCTTCAAACAGGAATGGAAGAACAAATGCATCATTACCTCCGCGACCTTCCGCCTGTCTAAAAAGCCGGAACTGAACCTGGGCTATCAGATGCTGGCAGAAAAAATGTCTGGCAGGGAAAGGCAGGATGTAGAGACTATAAGACAGGTGATTATCGAGATCCGTCGATCTAAACTGCCTGATCCCGAGCAATTTGGCAATGCTGGCAGCTTCTTCAAAAATCCCCGTATTCCCGAAGAACAGTACCAGGGCATCCTGGAAAAATATCCCGGGCTACCCTCCTATCCTGCTGCAGGAAGATCAAGGAAGATCCCATCAGCCTGGCTCATCGAACAATGCGGATGGAAAGGAAAACGCAGGGGCGATGCGGGCTGCTATGAAAAACAAGCCCTGGTCCTGGTAAACTACGGTTCTGCAACAGGGAAGGATATTCTTGAACTGGCCACCCTGATCGAAAAGGATGTTCACGGGCGCTTCGGGATAAGGCTCGAAAAAGAGGTAAATGTGATATAAGGTTCTCTGCCAAGCAAGGAGATGGTTTTGTAAGCTGCTTCAATTATTTCTTCAGCCGTTTTGCGGTCTGCAGCTTCTGCATAAGTCCTCAGCAGGGGTTCGGTTCCTGAGGCACGAATCATGACCCATTCATCATCGCTGAAAAAGAATTTTATTCCGTCGAGCGCTTCGGTTCGTGAAACCCGGAACCGGCCGAAGGATTCAATCTCACCCCTGTAACAGATGTCCATGATCTTTCCCCGCTTGTCTTTGGGGATTTGTATATCCCTGCGAAGACATTGAAAACTACCCGTGATATCGTATATTTCCTTCAGGATTTTATCGAGTGACTTGCCTGTTTCGGCCATAAACTGAAGGATGGTCAGTCCCATCCAGATGCCATCCCTTTCCGGCAGGAACCCACTGATGGATATCCCCCCGGATTCTTCCCCGCCTACAAGGACATCTTCAGATAACATAACCCGGCAGATGTCCTTGAACCCGATAGGCACGCGCTGAACTTCCAGGTCATAATGCCGGCAAAGCTTTTCCACCTTGCCCGTGGAAGAAAATCCGGTGACGACCTTCCCCTTCATTTTCCTGTATTCAGCAAGATAATGTATAAGGACCAGTATAATGTTATGGGAATCGATATACCGTCCCTTGCTGTTTGCCAGTGCGATCCGGTCGCCGTCACCGTCGATGGCGAGCGCTACATCCAGCTTTGCTGAAGATTGCATAAACGCGAGCAATTCCTTCAGATTTTTTTCCAGGGGTTCGGGAGGGATCTGCCCGAACATCAGGTCCTGTTCGCAGTGGAAAAAACGGGCCTCCGGAAGAATCCTCCGGATCACTTTCTGCCCGCTCCCGAACATGGCATCGAAGCCTGTCCTGATACCTGAATTCCGAATGCTGTCCAGATCGAAATAATTATTTACGTATTGAAAATAAAATGCTTCAAGATCTGCATACCGTATCAATTCCTGTTCGATGAACTGTTCCCATTTCAGGAGGTCAAGGTCCAGGTTGTTCTCCAGGGATATAAGATCCTCGATATTTTTCAGCTCATCCACAAGAAGGGGGCCACCATAACTTCCTTTAAGCTTATACCCGCTGTAGGTATAATCATTATGACTGGCAGTAATCATGATCCCCAGGCTGGCCTTCCACTCCCTTACTGCCAGACTTACCATGGGAGTAGTAACAAAATCGTCTGAGATCCTGACTTTTATGCCTTTGGAGGCAAGCACCTTGGCAGCTGTTTCTGCAAAAAGCTTTCCCTGGAAGCGGGTATCGTACCCGATCACCACCTCGGGGTCCTTGAATTTGTTCAGAAGCCAGATGGCCGCAGCGTTGGTGACCTTTGCCACGTTTGTCACGGTAAAGTGATCTGCGATCACACCTCTCCAGCCATCCGTACCAAACTTGATTTTTTCCATTGAGATGAAATAGGGTTTGTAATAGAAAAATACGGATTTTTTCCTGATTAGTTCAATATTTTCCGTCGATACAAGGCATTCTGGTATGAACGGGCATTTTTGTTATGTTGAGCAAGTGTTTTGGCAAAATTATGGTAGCCGGAAAAATCCTCTTTTGCACAAAAATAAAGGTAATTATGCCGTTCATAATTGAGGACGGCATCAATGGCAGAAATGGATGGGATCACAATGGTACCCGGAGGCAGGCCGCCATGACGGTATGTGTTGTAGGGTGAATCTATTTCAAGATGCTTGTTAAGTACCCGGGTAATGCTCATATCACCGGCCGCAAATTTCACGGTAGGATCCG
>JAUVKJ010000201.1 GCA_030592145.1 Bacteroides sp. | reverse complement strand
ACGGATGGGGCCAGCTGCTTGGTACGGGTGTCATCCTGATGCAAATCAGTATCCTTGTCATCCTGATGCAGATCAGGATCTGGCTTGTTCCTTAGGATCACAATAGGTCGCCTCCAGGAACCCAACTGCTCTGCCTCCACTTCCGAGACCTCACAGAATTCCCCAGCCTGTTCCAGGCTTCCGAACATCACTGCAAAGGGTTTTCCTTCCCTGTGCTTTGAATCACGAAGGCGCCTGACTGCATCCTCGTTCTGCGCGTCGCATGCCATAAAAAATCCTCCGAGTCCCTTGATGGACAAGATCTTCCCCTCATCAATCAGGATGGCAGTTCTGCCAACGATACCGTCCGGCGCCATCACTTCCACAGATCCCTGACCCTCAACCAGGCTGTATACCGGTCCGCAATCCCGGCATGCTGTAGGCTGTGCATGAAAGCGCCGGTCCAGTACATTCTCATATTCCGCCCGGCATGAACCACACATGGTAAATTCCTGCATGGTGGTACGGCCCCGGTCATAGGGCAGATCCTTAATAATGGTGAACCGTGGACCACAATTCGTGCAATTCAGAAAGGGATAACCGATGCGGTTGGGCTGCTGCTTCATATCGCGAAGGCAATCTTTGCATACGGCTATATCGGGACTTACCTCGGTAACCGCATCCGAGAAGCTCTTGCTTTCGATTATTCTGAAATCTATATAATCCTTCTCGCCCACCTCCTTAAACTCGATTGATTCAATTTGCGAAACCAGGGGTGCCTGGACTCGAATTTGATTAATGAATTCCTCAAGAGTTTTCTTATCAGTATTTACAGAAACCTGAATATTTTCGTTGGTATTATTCACCCATCCTTTCAGGTCAAATTCATGGGCCAACCGGTATATGAATGGACGGAACCCAACCCCCTGAACGAGTCCCCAAATTGTGGTTAGATAAGTTTTTTCTCTCTCCATTAATACGCTAAAACGAGCCCTTAAAAGTGGGATAAAATGCTTGAAATGCCAATTATAATGAAGGTGACTTCGTGGATGACATCACTGTCCTGTGTGTGAAAATCTAATCACTACCATCACACACCTGCACGCTTTGGTAAATAAGTGATTCGAGTTCGTGGACGATGCAGATGGTTTTGATGGTTATATGGGGAGGAACCTTCAGAACGACGGGCGCAAAACTAAGGATGCCCTTGATGCCTGCCTTGATCATTATATTGGCTACCTCCTGTGCAACACTCTCGGGAACGGTCAGGATGGCCGTTTTAATGTACAGTTCCTGGCAGATCTTCGGCAGCTTTTCAAGCGGGTAAACCGGAATGGTTTGCTTCTTTTTGTATTTCGCGGGATCAATGTCGAAAGCCGCAACAATCTGTATCATGTTTTTCAGGAATCCCTTGTACTGAAGAACTGCATTCCCGAGATTCCCGGTGCCGACGACGATCACTTTCTGCAGTTCATCCTTCCGGAATATGTCACTTATTGTGAATAAAAGCTCATTAATGTTATATCCGCCTTTCTTTTTCCCCTTGATCCCGAACTGGCTGAAATCTTTCCTGACCTGCTCCGGGGAAACCCCCGTCTCCTTTCCCAGGTTATAGGAATAGACCGTCTCAAAACCAAGTTCCTGCATTCTCTTCAGGGAGTTCCGGTAACGCAGCAGGCGGGTTATGTTTCTACTGACAAACATGGATTTTACTAAATTAATTTATACTAATTCCATATAAAACCATGTGTCCGATAATACATGAATTTCATTTGGATATAAATGTAAAAATAATTTAATTTATTGTGAACTTTGTAACATTAAATTTTCACCGGTATATAAACATGTATCAACATGAGCAACGCATTAAAAACGGGTGTTTATTTCTGCAAGCATCTGAACGGACATCCGGATTCAATCCAACTGAATGAGCTGTATGCTTTTGCTGAAGGTATGGAGGAACTGGCCCATATCTGGAGGGCGGGGGACCTGGATCTCCTGGATCACCAGAAACTGGCCGGTGTGATCAGCACCCTGGAGATCGACCGCATCATCCTGGCAGGCGAGAAACCCGGATTTATCCAATCCATGTTTTCAAAGGCTATGGCCGTTGCCGGGAAGAACCCGGCGCAGATCACCAATGTGAGTTTCGCTGAGCATAATGCTATCCGGCAGAAGGATACGGATTTTGCAAAGGCCATTCTTGCCTGCGCCATCCTGGATGTTCCTTTCGAACTGGCAGCCATCCCCGATGAGGCAGATGTCCACCCCGACACCCTCGTTATTGGAGGTGGCATTGCCGGCATTCAGGCAGCACTCGAGATTGCCAATGCCGGTAAAAAGGTCTATCTCCTGGAAAGGACAGGAACCATAGGAGGACATATGGCCATGTTCGACAAGACCTTCCCCACGCTTGATTGTGCGGCCTGTATCCTGACCCCGAAAATGGTTGAGGTCGGGCAACACCCGAACATCGAGCTGATGACCTATTGCGAAGTGGATGGGCTTAGCGGAAGTCCGGGTAATTACCAGGTCAATATCCTTAAAAAGGCCAGGCGGGTCGATCTCGCTACCTGCATTGGCTGCGGTATATGTACTGAAAAATGCCCGGCCAAGGCCCCCAGCGAGTTTGACGACGGTACGACCCTGAGGAAGTCAATCTACATTCCATTCCCGCAGGCGGTGCCCAACAAGTACCTGATCGATGCCGACAGCTGTACCTACGTACTGAACGGAAAATGTGGCGTATGTGTCAAATTCTGTCCGGTGGAGAACTGCATCAACCTGGATGAAAAGGATGAAAAGGTCGAAATCACCGTTGGAAATATCATCGTTGCTACCGGTTTCCAGACCTTTGATCCGAAACGGGCAGAGCAGTACGGCTATGGGAAATACCCGAATGTACTTACTTCCCTTGAATTTGAAAGGCTGGTTAATGCAGCCGGGCCAACAGGCGGATTCATCACGTCCAGGACCCAGGACAAAAAAGGAAACTGGATCTTTACCGAAGAGGGCAATGAGCCAAAAAGCGTGGCCCTGATCCATTGCATCGGAAGCCGTGACCATAATTACAATCAGTATTGCTCCAGGGTTTGCTGCATGTATTCCCTGAAACTGGCGCATCTCATCAAGGAAAAGATACCGAAAGCAGCCGTTTATGAGTATTATATTGACATGCGTGCCTTCGGCAAGGGATACGAGGAGTTTTCCGAGCGTATAAAGGAAGAAGGCGTTCATATGATCCGCGGAAGAACAGCAAAAGTCGAAGAAAAGGACGGGCAGCTGATGGTGAGGAGTGAAGAGATCTATGAAGAGAGGATCCTCGAGCAGAAAGTGGATATGGTGGTGCTTTCCGTCGGACTCGAAGCCCGGGCCGATGCAGCCAACGTAGCCGGAATGCTGGGTATACAGCAGGGCGGGGACGGATGGTTCGTGGAAAGCAATTACCTGAGCGAGCCGACATCCACCTTCAGCGGGGGTATCGCTATCGCAGGTGCCTGCCAGGGACCAAAAGACATTCCGGATACGGTGGTCCAGGCTTCTGCAGCTGCCTCCCGCGTACTCCAGACCATACTGAGAGGCAAGGTCAGGATGGGAATCAAAGATCTCCCGCCTGAGAAAATCATTGAGAATGCCCGTCAAATTTCACCCTTAAAGATGGAGGTAGAATCATGAGCACAAGAATAGACCCTGACTTCAGTAATAGTCTGTCAGGCTATGGTAAAGCCGACTGGAACGAATGCTACCACTGCGGCAACTGCTCTGCCATCTGTCCCCTGACAGAAGACGGTTTCCTCTTCCCCCGGAAGGGGATCCGTGCCATGCAAATGGGTTTGAAAGACCAGTTGACTGGTTATGTTGACCCATGGCTCTGCTACTACTGCGGAGAATGTACCGACACCTGCCCCAGGGATGCCAATCCGGCAGAAATGATGATGACCCTGCGCAGGTGGCTGACCTCCGTCTATGACTGGACGGGACTGTCCGGGCTTCTTTACCGCTCTTTCAGAGCCCACATGGCAGTTATGATCCTGTTGTTCCTGGGGGTGGTCGCCGCCTTTCTGGCCTTTGCCGATTTCAGCATCCCGCTGAACAGCGAGGGACTCGTGGAAATCAACGCGTTTGCACCGCATGAACTGATCGCCGAGCTTGACCACTTTCTGCTGGGAATCCTCTCGTTCTTCCTGCTGACTAACCT
>JAUVKJ010000127.1 GCA_030592145.1 Bacteroides sp. | reverse complement strand
GGCAGTTCCCTGTCATCCTCATCGAAGATCTTTACTTCCAGGTCACTGACAATGGTTCCCGAAGAACCCAGTTTATGCCTGGCCTGGGAGTTTGCCGATATTATGGGCGCTGCCTCAGTCAGGCCGTAGCCCTGGAACATGGGGATCCCGATCGCATAAAAAAACTTCGCCAGTTCAAGGTCAAGCAATGCTGCTCCTCCCACGAAAAATTCCAGGCGTCCGCCGAATCCCTCCCTGACCTTTTTAAAGATGATTTTATCGAACAGCCAGATGTAGGGTTTCAGCAGGAAAGTAAACTTCTTTCCCCTGTCATACCCGAGCCGGTTGTAACGCTTGGATACCTTGACGGCATGATTGAATAGCTTTTCAATAACCGGTCCTTTCTCCCGGATGCCGTTCTCGATGTTTTTCTTGAAGTTCTTTGCGATGGCGGGCACGCTGAACATGAATACAGGGCGGATCTGCTTCATATTGACCGGGAAATTCTTCAGAGCTTCCATCTGTGTCTTGCCGAGCTGTACGGAAGCCATGCTGGCCCCGGCAGAGAGGATGGTATAAACTCCTGCCGTATGTGCGAAGGCATGGTCCCACGGAATATACACCAGGGTGGTCCACCATTCATACACCGGCATCACGCTTCTTGCCTGTTCAATATTGGCGGTATAATTCCGGTGGGAAAGCATGATCCCCTTCGGGTCAGCCGTGGTTCCCGAGGTATAACAGATATTGGCAAGATCATTTTCCCCGACTCCCCTCCAGGTTTTTTCGAATCCGGCCTCATTTTCGGCAAGGTATTCGTCGCCCATGGAAGAAATATCATCAAAGAACAGTTCATCCTCGTCATAGTTTTCCCGGGCATCCAGATATATTACTTTTTCAAGGCATTCTATTTCCTTTTTCAGCTCCTTTATCTTATGTGCCTCACGGCCGGAGACGATTATCATCCTCGATTCCGAATGTTCGATGCGGAATTTGATCTCTGCAGATTCTTCCAGGCGTGTTGACAGGGGAACGTTTACCGCCCCGGCATAGAGAATGCCCAGTTCGCTGTACACCCATTTATTTCTCCCTTCGGCGAGCAATGTCAGCCGGTCTCCCTTTTTGATTCCGATGCTCATGAGTCCGGCGGCGAACCGGTGAACCTCCTTTCTCGCTTCCAGATAGCTTGTCGGTTTATAACCGTCGCCGGAATTTTCAAGCAGGTAGACATTGTTCTTGTATTTATTTACGGAATCATTGAAAAGGGAATTCAGGGTTCTCATTTTTTCGCAGTTTTTAGTCATCCTGAGGCCTAATTATCAGGACGATAAAAGTTATTGAAAATGAACACTTTATCAAAAAGTGTCATTGGTAACTTGTTTCAGGAACTAAACCATCAGAAGATCCTGAAACCCCGATCCGATATCGGGACAGGCCAAGTTCAGGATGACATTACATTTTAATGATCTGCTCCCTGTCGGGCCCCACCGAGACGAAGGTAATGGGTACCCCCACTTCTTTTTCGATAAAAGTAAGATAATCAAGTAATTCGGAAGGCAGATCTTCCTTCTTTGTAATTCCTGTAAGATCCTTTTTCCAGGAGGGCATTTCCTTGTATACGGGTTCTACCGGAGCATGTATGTCATAGGGCAGTTCATCGCTCAGCTCGCCGTTTATTTTATATGCCGTACAGACCTTCAGTGTATCGAAATGTGTCAGTACGTCGGATTTGGTTATGGTTAGTTCCGTTACCCCGTTCAGCATTATGGAATATTTCAGCACCGGGAGGTCGAGCCAGCCGCACCTGCGGGGGCGTCCTGTGGTGGCCCCGTACTCGGAGCCAAAATCACGCAATGCTTTGCCGGTTTCGTTTTCCTGTTCCGTGGGAAAGGGCCCGCTTCCGACACGGGTGCTGTAGGCTTTGACCACGCCGATCACCCGCCCGATCTTTTGGGGGGCCAGCCCCAGCCCGGTACAAGCTCCTGCGCAGATGGTATTGGATGAGGTTACGTAGGGATAGGAGCCGAAATCAATATCCAGCATGGTGCCCTGGGCGCCTTCTGCGAGAACGGACTTGCCTTCCTGCAGGTACCGGTTGATTATGTATTCCCCGTTCACCAGCCGGAAGGAGTGAATGGCATCAATACCCTCCATCCAGCCCTGTTCGTATTCCTTCAGGTCAAATTTGAAATCGTACTGCTTCAGGATCCGGAGATGCTTTTTGGTAAGAAAGTCATATTTTTTCCTGAAATCCGGTGATTCTATGTCCCCCACGCGAAGGCCGTTCCGGCCGGTTTTATCCATATACGTCGGACTTATTCCCTTGAGTGTGGAACCGATCTTGGATATTCCCTTGGCTGCCTCGGAGGCCGCATCCAGGATCCTGTGTGTAGGCATGATCAAATGTGCCTTCCTGGAGATCATAAGCCTGGGTCCAAGGTCAACCCCGATAGCCTTTATCTCGTCGATCTCCTTTTTAAAGATCACCGGATCGAGCACGACACCATTGCCGATCATGTTGATGCTTCCTTCCCTGAAGACCCCTGATGGAATGTTATGCGTAATGTGTTTGATGTTATTGAATTCCAGAGTGTGCCCGGCATTGGGTCCCCCCTGGAAACGGGCGATAACATCGTATTCGGGGGTCAGTACATCGACCAGTTTTCCCTTGCCTTCGTCACCCCATTGAAGGCCTAACAGTACATCTATTTTCATACATTTAATATGTGAAAGTTTGTTCCAGGATATGGAGCGTGAAGGTACAAATAATTTCCGCTTCCTGAAAAACCTACTTTGCCTACCGTTCTTCTTTCGAGGAACCGTAGATATATAAGGAATGGTGAGTTGGCCTGAAATTGTTTAATTCACAGGCCGTTTTAATGATCTCGTCGATTCTCGGGTCGCAGAACTCGATGACCTTGCCGGACCCAATGTCGATCAGGTGGTCATGCTGCATGCATTGATAGGCTTTCTCAAACTGTGCTATGTTCTTACCGAACTGGTGTTTGATCACCAGATTGCAATCGAGCAGTAATTCTATGGTATTGTACAGCGTTGCCCGGCTAACCCTGTAGTTCTTGTTTTTCATGAAAATATAGAGGGACTCGATATCGAAATGTCCGTCGCGGGAATAGATCTCTTCCAGGATGGCATAGCGTTCCGGGGTCTTTCTGTGTCCTTTCTTTTCCAGATATTCGGTAAAGATCTTCTTAACCGTCTCCTTCGTTTCCTCACTAACCATAAACAGACTAATTAAAAATAGTCTGGCTAAAGTATATTATTTTTTTTGATTTTCATCACCTAGTCCTCGATTTTCTCCACCCGATTGACGGATTCCACTCCTTTGATCTTAATGAGGTTCATGATGAGGTTGTTCAGGTCTTTGGTATTATGCACGTACAGGTCGATGCACCCATCGAAAATGCCGTCATGGCTTACAAGGTTGATATTACGCATGTTGACCGAGAGTTCCTTGGAGATGATTGTTGTGATATGATTGTATATGCCGAACTTGTCAACGCCCTGGATATGGATCCTTACCAGGTAGCTAAGGATTTTATGGGTGGTCCACCTGGAGGGAATGATCCTGTTTCCATGGCTGGACATAAGTTTAATGGCTTCCGGGCATTTGCTCTTATGAATGTCAATGGATCCGTTCTGGCTCCGGTACCCGGTCACATCGTCGCCCGGAATGGGATTGCAGCATTTGGCGATGTTATATTCAGGCTCTGTGTCGTCGAGGTTTTCGCGGATCATATAGGGTGACTTTGAATAGGATCCTGTCGCCGGTTTTTTTGCAGGGGACTTTTTATTCTTCGAAGAGGAGGTGAACTGGAGTTCCCAGTAACGTATCCATTTGTTCTTTGTATTCTTACGCAGGATCTTTTTTATGTCCTCCAGGCTAATGATCCCTGTTCCGATCTTGCTGTAAAGTTCATCCTTTGACCGGACCTCATAGGCCGGGAACAGTTTTTTAAAGATCCTGGAGGAAGGCTTCAGGTTGTATTCCATCAGTTTGTCCTCAATGATCTGCTTCCCTTTCTGGATCCGGTCCTTGGTTTCTGCCTTGAGGGCTGTCTTGATGGCCGACTTCGCTTTTACCGTACATACATAATTCAGCCATTCTCTGCTGGCCCTCTGGTTGTCGGAGGTGAGTATCTCGACCTGGTCGCCGCTGTTAAGGATATGGTTCAGGGATACCAGCTTATGGTTGACTTTTGCGCCGATGGCCTTGTTGCCGATCTCCGTATGGATTTCGTAAGCGAAATCGAGTGTTGTGGCCTCTTTGGGGAGAGTCTTGATCTGTCCCTTAGGGGTAAAGACCAGTATCTCCGAGGCGAACAGGTTCAGTTTGAAGTCATCCATGAACTCGAGGGCATTGGAGTCAGGATTTTCAAGGAGTTCCCGGATCCGCTTTATCCATTTGTCGAGTTCGGCGCTGCTTCCCTTGCCAGCCTGTTTATACGTCCAGTGGGCTGCGAACCCGCGCTCTGCAATTTCATCCATCCTTCGGGAGCGGATCTGTACTTCCACCCATTTCCCCCCGGGACCCATAACGGTGACGTGCAGGGCCTCGTACCCGTTGGCCTTGGGTGTCGATACCCAGTCACGTATACGGTCAGGCTTGGGTTGATAGTTGTCGGTAATGATAGAGTAAATGTTCCAGCACTGGGTTTTCTCAGGTATGCCGGGCAGGGCGTCGAAAACGATCCGGATCGCGAGCAGGTCATACACTTCATCGAAAGGTATGTTCTTGGTCTGCATTTTGTTCCATGTCGAGTAGATCGATTTGGGCCTCCCGGAAATATCGAACTGGTATCCTGCATTTTCAAGTTTGTCGATCAGCGGCAGGGCGAATGAATTGATCAGATGCCCCCGCCTTTTTTCATTGTCCCGGACCCTGGTTGCCAGGTCCTGGTAAACATTCGGGTAGCGGTATTTCAGGCTCAGGTCCTCCAGTTCTGTCTTGATCGTGTACAGCCCGAGGCGATGTGCCATGGGAGCGTAAAGGTAGGTTGTCTCACCGCTTATCTTGATCTGTTTGTTGGGAGGCATGGAGTGCAGGGTACGCATATTATGCAGCCGGTCCGCCAGCTTGATCAGGATCACCCTTACATCGTCGGAGAGCGTCATCAGCATTTTCCTGAAATTTTCTGCCTGCAGGGAGGATTTATTACCAAAGACACCGGAGATCTTGGTCAGGCCGTCAATGATGGAGGCCACTTTTTTTCCGAAATGGTTCTCAATGTCCTCGATGGTATAATCGGTATCTTCCACCACATCGTGCAGGATAGCACAGATGACCGATTTCGCACCCAGGCCGATCTCACTGGTCACGATTCTGGCAACAGCAAGAGGATGGAGAATGTAAGGCTCTCCTGATTTCCGGCGCATTCCCTTATGTGCTTCTTTGGCCATGCGGAATGCCTTGCGGATCAGCCGCTGGTCTGTCTTGCCGTCACAATGCGTGCAATGAGCAAGCAGATCCTCGAATTTCTGCTGGATCAGATCTTCTTCCGGTTTTGTCAGGACGACCATTTTACAATGCTGATTAGGGGAGTAAAATTAGTCAAAAAATGCCAAAGATAAGGCCCTTGAAAACGAGTAAAAATAGAATTAATCCGGTTATGGCGTACAGGCAGGAATCCTTGTCATGGGTAGATAAGAGTAATCACGCCTTTTTTCTCCACATCAATGCCGCTGGAGGTTGTCAGTTTGATGTAATACACATAGACACCTTCCGGAGTTTTGGGGCCGCCGTTAACCCTGCCTTTCCATGGTGTGTTTGGGTCGCGGG
>JAUVKJ010000271.1 GCA_030592145.1 Bacteroides sp. | reverse complement strand
GGACTCAGGGATGGAGTAATGTCTATATTGATCGGAATTGCTGCACGTAAAAGCATTGAAACAGGTGAACCCGTCAGAATTGCGGAATTAACTGATCTGGAGCCCAGGATCAAAAGACTTTAAAACAATAACAGAACCTGGGCGCATCGTTGTTCATAGCCCTCTTCACCCTGCATTACAAAGGTATCTCTTAATTGGTTAAAGGGAAGGAGTGAATCGGTACTTAAATTTGTTCCCGAACACCTGACTTAATTAATCCATTAATAAGCCCGTTTAACCGCTCTTCCTGATTTCTTTTTGGATGAGTACAAATCTTCTCAATTCCAGGCACTTTCTTATTTACTATTTCAAGATATTTACGAATAGTAATCACACTGTTGATTTCTATTGAAAGATAGTCAAATAAGCGACAATCCAGTACATCATTATATGCTTGTTTTGAAGGAGATGGTTTAAGCTGAGCCAATACGTCTTTGCATTTACCATCAGGCATTAAGTGCTTACATCCTTCACAGATGTCATCCGCACTAAGCACGAGTTTGATCTTCAAATCCAAATTTGATAACAGCTTTGGGGCAACAATATGCAGAGAATGTCCGTAAGGGTGGGGTTGAAATTTTATGCCCTGTCCATAACCAGAGATAATATCCAGGATGTGGTGCGGTCTTAATTGCATGTTATTAAATCGACGTTATAGCTAATATACCTTTAAATTTGAAATATTATGTGAAATTTGTGTGAATAATCGAAGTGTAAAGATCATGTTTAATTACGATACAGTTGTACTAACAGATTCCAGATATGTGGCGCCTGTTAATATTGACTGGTATGTTCAGAATGTGCTTGACGAAGACAACCTGGTGATAAGAGCGCTGGAGAGAAGGGGATTGAAGGTATGGAGGACAAACTGGGACAATCCCGATTTTGACTGGTCCGCCACAAGGTTTGTGATTTTCAGATCTACCTGGGATTATTTTGAGCGCTTCCCCGAGTTCTCGGCCTGGCTGGACAGGGTAAATACAATGACATCCATGGTAAATCCATATGAAATCATTAAATGGAATATGGACAAGCATTACCTGGGAGACCTGGAACAAAAGGGAATAAATATTCCTCCCACCCTGTTCATTGAACCTGGTGATCCGCGTTCATTAAATGAGATCATTGAAGAAGCCCGCTGGTCTGAAATAATCCTCAAGCCTGCAGTATCCGGAGCGGCAAGGCATACTTACAGGCTTCATCCGGGCAGTATTAAAGATCATAAAAGGGTTTTTCGAGAGCTTATTACCAAGGAATCCATGTTGCTTCAGGAATTCCAGCACAATGTCATCGAACAGGGCGAAGTTGCACTCATGGTATTCGGAGGAAAATACAGCCATGCAGTTCTGAAAAAGGCAAAGGCGGGGGACTTCCGGGTGCAGGATGATTTTGGAGGTTCGGTGCATGACTATAAGGCTTCGGCAGTGGAAATTGAATTCGCCGAAAAAGTAGTTTCGGTTTGTGATCCGCTTCCTGTTTATGCCAGGGTGGATGTCATCAGGGACAATAAGAATGAATTATGCGTTTCTGAACTTGAACTGATCGAACCCGAACTTTGGCTTCGAAAATATCCACGGGCGGCCGATTTACTTGCGGAATCATTTATGGAATTAATTGGTTGAAAATACCTAAAGATCGTTGGTGATCAAAGCCTGATCAGGTCTGATTCTTTCAGCCAGCCACGGTTCCCGTCACTCAGGACTACTTCCCTCCAGTCTCCCAATTCATCTTCTACGGTAACCTTGGTTCCTTCATGCAGGAGGAACAGGTCCGTGCCGCTGTTTTCATCCGGGGAGCTCTTGATGGCGACCGAAGGTGTAAGTATCAGTGCCTGGTTATGTTTGGTGATAAGCCTGTTCTGCTGCGCTGCAAATAGGAAAGTGGAAAGAAAAAGAAATGCAAACAATACCCCGGTCCAGAATGTAATCTTCCTTACCTCCATCCTTCCCGAAAAGAAATAGACAAGAAAAAGCACAAGGGCCAGAATAAATGCCGCCAGGCTCATGATGGCCCAGATATCGGCATCAAACGACTTTACAAAACCGACCCAGGCCTTCCAGAGAAAGAACTCTGGGAGCACTTCTATCCGGTCGACCACGAACTCCCGGGCAACTTCCAGGTTATGTTGTATTTCTGCATCTTTCGGGTTAAGGATATGGGCCCTCTCGTAGTTCACCAGGGCCATGGTAATGTTATGCGATTTATAACAGGCATTGCCAAGGTTGAAATAGAGCTCAGCAGATGCGTATCCTGAATCGACTATCGATCTGTAAGACTCAACAGACAGTTCGTATTCTCCGTTCAGGTAATGTTCATTCCCCTGTTTCAGAAGATCCTGGAAATCCTTTGCTTCTGATGCCAGGAGAACAATGAACAATGCCGCTATGGTTCCGATTAACCGGTTCATTATCTAAGGTTTTGTTCAAGTTTACCAAGGATCTTCATACTCCGGGAATATACCTCTCCCACCTGCCCCTCAACAGAAGATGGTGCATATCTTGCCATCTCGCAGATATCGGCCAGTTCAAAATATTCCGTGATGATTTCCTCATTAATATTGTATTTTTCAAGTCCTGCCCGTGCTGTTTCCTTTGACATCTCCGAAACCGGGATATTCAGCTTGTCGACAAGGTAACCGGCAAGGGCCTTCAGTACGGCTTCATAAAATGCTTCCGCTTCGTTCTTTTTCATATGCGAGGAAGCCTCCCTCAGCCTCTTCCTGGCCTCCTTGCTGGCCCGCTGGTTTTTTACCAGTTCGATGTTCTGCATCCTGCGGATACGTTTTCTCCGTATGATCAGAACCAGAAGGAACAATCCGAAAGAAACCAGGTAGATCAGGATAAAAAGGGTCGAGCCAAAAAAAGCTTTTCCGATCCGGTGGAGCCGGAAATCATCATCTTTAATAAACAGTATGTCCTGTCCGATGATCTTCAGATCCTCCTTGGTTCGTCCGGCGATCACTCCTACGGATTCCTCTTCATCGCCCTTGCTGATCACAAGGTTAAATTCGGGTGTGAAGACCGTTATGTACTGCCGGGCCTGAATATCGAAGTAACTGAGGGTCACAGGTGCGATCCTGTAGTTCCCTGCATGCCTGGGGATCAGCAGGTATTCGAATGTCTTCCGGCCGCTCTGGCCCCTGTCCGTATTATTGACATTGGTCTGAATTTTCGGATCATACGATTCAAAATCAGGAGGGAAGTTGATGTGAGGGGCCTCCAAAAGCTGAATATTACCGGTGCCGCTGATGCTGACCTTGTAGGTAATCGCATCGTTGGTCAGGGCTTCCGTTTTGTCTAT
>JAUVKJ010000131.1 GCA_030592145.1 Bacteroides sp. | reverse complement strand
AAATCTGTTTCCTGTGTGGCCAGGGAATCAGCCAGGTTAAGCAGGATATCCATCTGGCGCACCATATCCATTCCTCCGAATTTGTCGTCATAAGGATCGATGTTGGGCTGAAGCACAACGATTTCCTTTGGATTGGATTCCTCCTTATAACTGCCGAATATTATGAGCGATATTATTACAGGAAGTGCAACAAGCGTGACCAGGATCCCTGTATCCCAGAGTTTCCCTCTCAGGCTCCTTTGCCGGATGAAGTGTTGGAGAATATTGAACCCGAGTACATTTGTCAGCAGGATCCATAAGGTGCCTCCGAAACTGCCGGTATATTCGTACCACTGGATGATGTGGATATCATTGGCAAACCCGTTGCCAAGGTTCAGCATGGGCCAGTTGATCTCGCCGTTCATGTAAAAGTGTTCGTACACCAGCCAGTAAACGATCAGGGCAAAGTATCCCATGGAGGAACTGGTATTCCTTCGGGTGATATGAAAGAGCCAGAAAACAACCGACATCAGCAGGGAATTGACAAAAAAGGCAAGGAACATACCTGCTACAGTTGAGTTCCATAACCACCAGGTGGCTCCCGCGTTCCATGTAAGAAAGGTGATGGCTGCATAAAGAAATACCTTATGTGGCCTGTGTTCAATTTTGTTCTGGTAGAGGAAATCTTCGACAAACAGCAGTGGGATCAGTGCAAAGAGCAGGATTAGTCCCGTTCCAAACTCATACCACGCCGGAATAAGGAGGAGTCCGCTGAGAACGGACAGGTTTATTAGGCGGGAATTTTTCATTTGCTTTATGAAAATTAAGACGCAAAGGTAGGTATTTTAGCATATTATAAGTATTATTCCTTATTTTGCACAGACTACCAATTTCTTAGTGCATAAAAAATGATTCCTGCCATTTTTATAAAAGGCATCATCATAGGTTTCCTGGTCTCTGCCCCGCTTGGTCCAATCGGGATCATGTGCATTCAGAGAACCCTGAACCGGGGGTATATGGCGGGTTTTGTATCCGGACTCGGAGCTGCAGCAGCAGATATTATTTTTGCGCTCATTGCCGGTTTCGGCCTTACTATAATTATTAGTTTTATAGAGAAGCAACAAATTTATTTCCAGATCCTGGGTGGTCTTTTTGTATTGTATATCGGGTTCAGGATCTTCAATACCAATCCTGTCAAGCAGCTAAGGCTTCAGCGCCTGAACAAGACCCGCCTGTCACAGGATTTTGCTTCTGTCTTTCTTCTCACTATCTCAAATCCGATGGCCATTCTCCTGTTCATCGCCATTATGGCGGCCCTCAAGGTAGCCAATGACCTGCTCTCGTTTTTCGAGCTTTCCATTCTTACAGCGGGCATTGCGGGAGGGGCCATCCTGTGGTGGTTTGTCCTTGCCTCCATAGCAAACCGTTTCAGAAAGAGGATCCGGTTAAAAAGCATATGGTGGCTAAACAAGATCACAGGGTCCGTAGTATTCCTGTTCGGGCTGGTCGTGATTATCTCTGTATGGGTCATTTAATCTTATTTGGACTGATTATAAGCAGGCATATTCATTTTTGATTTATATTTAACACCGGATTTCCATTGTCTTAAAAGGCATGAAGTTAATCGATACAGATGCACTGTTGCGGGCAGCCAAATTGAACGGATTCGCGGGAGAAAGCGCAGCAAAATTTCTCATGCTCCTTATCCGGTTAAGGAGGATCAACCGGATTTATGAGGAGAACGCTCATCATTCAGGCATCGATTTTATCGATTCCATGAATGAACAACTTGGCATTCGTTATGAAATCCGGCCTGAAGAACTTGAAAAAATTCCCAGGGAGGGATCCTTTATAACGGTTTCAAATCATCCCTTCGGAGGAATCGACGGACTTCTTCTTATTAAACTTATCGCCACGATCCGTCCTGACTATAAGGTCCTGCCCAACTTTCTGCTCCGGCGGATGGAACCTGTCCGGGAGAACATCTTCCCGTTCAATCCTTTTGAAAACTCAGCCGTGGCGGGTTCAAAACTGGGCGGCCTGAAAGAAGTGTTTATGCACCTGGAGAGCGGGAAACCAATGGGAATTTTCCCTGCCGGGGAAGTATCAAACTTTGACCAGGGCATCCATGCCATTACAGATCCGCAGTGGCAATTCAGTGTTATTCAGTTGCTGAAAAGAGCCAGGGTACCTGTAATCCCGGTATATTTCCAGGGAAAGAACAGCCGTCTTTTCCATTTCCTTGGCAGACTGCATCCCAAGCTGCAAACGGTGAAGCTTCCGACAGAACTGTTTAATAAAAGAAAACGTGTGATCAACATAAGGATCGGTTCTCCGATACCTGTCAGGGAACAAAACGAGTTCAGTGATATTGCACGTTACGGAAGGTACCTGCGGACCAAAACCTATGCGCTTGGCACTTCCCTGGAAGTTAAAAAGTTCTTTTCTGTAAGCCGGAGACAGTTGAAGAAAGCGGAGAAGATATTTGACCCGGTGCCCGTACACTTAATCGAATCCGAGATTGCCGGGATCATTAATAAGTATCTTCTTTTCAGGATCGAGAATTTCAATGTGATCTGTGTGCCATCCGTTGAAATCCCCAACATCATGAACGAAATAGGTCGTCTCAGGGAGATCACCTTCCGGGAAGTGGGAGAGGGGACCAACCATCAGATGGACATCGATGAATACGATCTCTACTACAACCAATTGTTTATCTGGGACGATAAGTACAGGAAGATCGCGGGTGCCTATCGTGTCGGAATAGGTAAGGAGATCATGGATATCTATGGCATCCGTGGATTTTATATCCAGAGCCTTTTCAGGATTAACCGGAAACTTCACCCAATCCTTTCGCAATCAATCGAACTTGGAAGATCTTTTGTTATCCCGGAATATCAGCGCAGGCCACTTCCATTATTCCTGCTCTGGAAAGGAATACTGTATTTCCTTCTTAAGAATCCGGAATACCGTTACCTGGTCGGTCCGGTGAGCATCAGTAACCGGTTTTCAGATTTTTCCAAGGAACTGATAATAAAGTTTATCACAGAATACTATTATAGTAAGGAGATTGCAGAGTACATCCGTCCGAGGAAAAAATTTACCGTCTCCCTGCATCACATCGATACAGATATTCTCATCGAAACAGCAAGTGACCTGAACAAGTTCGACAGGATCATCAAAGACATTGAGATAACACAGAACAATATGCCTGTACTGCTTAAGAAATATTTAAAACAGAATGGGAAAATCGTTGGCTTTAATATTGATCCAAAGTTCAATAATGCCCTGGACGGGCTCCTTGTGCTGGATCTTTTCGATGTGCCTCTCGAAACCATAGCAGCTCTTTCCAAGGAGATAAACGATGAAGGTATCCTCGAACGTTTCGCTTCTGCTGAGCTTGGCCAGGCCAGGATCAATCCCGACCGGGTTTAATTCAACACCGGTCCCTGAATTGCCCGGAACATATTTAATTATTATAATCATGTTCATTAAAGCCATCAAGTCCTTCCTGATCCTGTCCCTGTTCATTTTGAACTCTTGCGTGACGGAATATTCAGGTGAACCAGGGAAGGAAAAGGCCTTTAAGATTCACCACGAACTCCTGACGGTTGACAGCCATACCGATACACCCTTGCGGTTTTTCAGACCGGGAACAAACCTGGGCATTAAGTCTGATCCGGGGAAAGGGAGTAAACTTGACTTTCCGGGGATGCAGGAAGGGGGTCTTGACGGGGTTTTCTGGGTTGTTTTCGTGGGACAGGGGGAACGTACAGCCGAAGGCAATGAATATGCTAAAAAGAGGGCATTGATACTGTTCGATTCCATCCATGCGGTAGTTGAAAGGAACTCCGTACAGGCGGAGATTGCATTGTCATCCGCTGACCTTGAGGCAATCGGGAGAAAGGGGAAAAGAGCCATATATATCGGGATGGAGAACGGGTACCCGGTCGCACGCGATCTGTCGATGGTCAGCAGGTACTACGACCTTGGAGCCAGGTACATCACTCTTTGCCATTCAAGTAACAACGATATATGTGATTCGTCTACCGACAGAGAGGGACCGGAGCATGGCGGACTCAGTGATTTTGGCAGGGAGGTGGTTGCGGAAATGAACCGGCTGGGCATGATGATTGATGTTTCACACATCTCGGACCAGGCATTTTACAATGTCATTGAAATAAGCACAACCCCTGTCATTGCTTCCCATTCGAATGCAAGGGAGGTATGTGATAATCCACGTAACCTGAGTGATGACATGCTGCTGAAACTGGCAGAAAACGGGGGTGTAATCCAGCTTTGCATGGTGAGTTTTTATACCGCCAGGGCTGAACCCTTTCCCGAAAGGGATTCCGCCAAACAGGCTGTCAGGGATAAATACGGGGACTGGAACGAACTGGATGACAGTACCCGGAACCTGTTTTCAGCAGATTGGTACGCCGTGGATGATGCCTTTCCGCCGAGGCTGGCCAATGTTTCCCAATTCTGTGATCATGTGGATCATATTGTTGACCTGATAGGTATCGATTATGTGGGATTCGGATCTGATTTTGACGGAGGCGCGGAACTGGCCGATTGCTATGATGTAACGGAGTTGCCGAATGTAACGCTTGAACTGCTGAAACGGGGCTACTCAAAATCCGACCTTCGAAAATTCTGGAGCGGCAACCTCCTCCGTGTCATGAGAGAGGTTGAGAACGCGGCTTTATTATAAAATTTGCTTGCTGAAGGCATTGCTTTGCTCGTCGCTGCATTTTGCGCTAGTAAACGCAAAATGGAGGCTCCTCCGCAAACAATACCTTCAGGTAGTAAATCTTGAGAGGCGCCTTGTTTAGCAATGCCTTCAGCATTCATGCAAATTTTGCAGCGCCGGTTTAGCAGATGCCTACAGCAGACAAATATATTAATGAAAAAAGGGCTGCCGTTTCCGGCAACCCCTCTTAAACCAACCAATAACTATTAACTCAATTATGAACCAAACCTATTTCCTGCTTCTGTCCAGTTAACGACGTTCCAGAAAGCCTCAATGTATTCGGGCCTCCGGTGTTGATATTTTAAATAGTAGGCATGTTCCCAGACATCGATTACCAGGACAGGAGTGCCTTTTACTTCGGCGATATCCATCAGGGGATTATCCTGGTTCGGAGTAGAAGTAACCACCAGTCCGCTGCCGGTCTTTACCAGCCAGGCCCAGCCTGAGCCAAACCTGGTAGCGGCTGCATCTGAAAACTTGCTCCTGAACTCTTCAAAACTGCCGAATGCATCGTTGATGGCTTGCATGAGGTCACCCTGGGGCTGTCCGCCGCCGTTGGGTGTCATTACTTCCCAGAAGAGGTTGTGATTATAAAATCCGCCTCCGTTGTTCAGGATTGCTGCGCCATGGCTGCCTGCCCCTGCAAGGATTTCTTCTATGCTCTGGTCTGCCAGTGCACTGCCTTCTATAGCAGCATTAAATTTATTGGTATATCCACGGTGGTGCTTGCTGTGGTGAATTTCCATGGTGCGCCCGTCAATATAGGGTTCCAGTGCATTGTAATCGTATTTCAAATCAGGTAAACTGAATGCCATTTTTCTGTTTATTAATTTCTGCAGCAAATATATTATTATTTAGACTAAATAAAAATGAACAATTGGATTTTATGAAATTTTTAACGTAGCTCTCAAACCTTTTTTATATCATTTTTGGTAATGCGATATTCTATTATTTTTACTTCGGTTTTTCTAACCAGCTAGCTAA
>JAUVKJ010000244.1 GCA_030592145.1 Bacteroides sp. | reverse complement strand
ATGGAACCCTGGTAATCTCCCAGCAGTCTCTTGGCCGTTCCCCGGTCATGGTAAGCAAGGGCATAATTATCGTCCAGGTCAATGGCCCCGGTAAAATCAAGAATGGCCCCTGTATAGTCATCCTGAAGCAATTTATAGAGTCCCCTGTAATAATACACAAAAGCTTCCTTGTAACCATTCATCAGGGCCGTGCTCAGGTCAGAATGGACAATGTCTTCCGGGGAGTCATTTAGCCTTGCATAAGCACGGTAGAAATAGGCTTCTCCAAAGGCACGGTTCATTTCAATGGCCATGGTGAAATCCTGAATGGCTTCATCCAGGTTGTTCAGGTAAAGATTTACCTTGCCGCGGGTAAGGTAAGCCATATCAAATTTCGGATTGTAATCCAGGGCTGCGGAGAAATACTCCAGCGCCACCCAATAGCTGTCTTCACCGATACTCTGGATCCCCATGTTGTACGCTACCTGTGCCGTTTTCTTATTTTTAAGGCTGACTTGTTGTGCATGGCTCAGGGTAACATGCTGTGAGAGAATCAAAAGAAACAGGAAGAAAAAAAAGTATAAGCGAATGTTCCTCATTTACCTCGGATATTTAAATTAACTTTGAAATATACGCATTTCAATATTTTTTGTTCCCGGGAATCAGCAATTTTTATTAAAAATAAGTATTTTTAGGCTGGGAATCCAGTTCAAGTACCGCATAAATACTTTTAAATAACTGTATATCTCTTATATATGAAAACAGACCTCAGCTATTTGGAGGATATGACAGAGGGTAACAAGGGTCTGATAAGAGAACTAATCGGGATCTTTTCAACACAGGTAAAGGAATACAGTGATCTGATGCAGAAATTTCTGGGAGAGCAGAACTGGCATGAACTAAGCATGATGGCGCATAAAGCTAAATCGACCGTTGCCATAATGGGAATGAGGGAACTCTCCGAAGAACTCAAGCAACTGGAACTGCTCGCAAAAAATAAGGAGAAAACAAGTTCCTATGAAGTATTTATTGATAATTTTACCAGGGAATGCGAGGAAGCAGTATCGGAGCTGCAGTCTTATAAATAAACACAGTAAATTTTTATAAACGGGAAAAATGCTAAAAACAGAAACCATCCAGGACATCATCGTAGTCAGATTTGATAATGTAAACCGTTTTAACGCATTGATAGCTGAACCTGTAAAGGAACAACTGAAGGAATATTTCAACAAACCGAAGACAAAGCTTATCCTTAACCTGGAAAACATTGATTTTGTTGACAGTACAGGTTTCGGTGTATTCCTTTCGATCATGAAAACCGCCAATAATAATTATGGCTTCTTCAAGATATGCAACATCAATGCAGAGGTCATGGAATTGTTCAAGCTTCTTCAGTTGCATAATGTTTTTGAGATCTACGGCTCCCTTGAGGATTGTGTGGAAAGCTTTCACTAGATGCAGTCAAAAACCAACTGCTCTTCGCACTGAGTCTCCTGGCCTCTTGTTATTTTCCTTCTACTATATCTGTAATTCAAAATTGATTTTCACTATATTGGTGGTGAATTTTATTATTAACCACAATACTTTACCATGAGTGAAAAGATTCTGAAAGCATTGATGCAGCTTTTTGCCATCATTGCAAGGCCCGACAGCAGTAAAGACGAAAGGATCACCGTTGTTGAATCTTTTCTCAAGCGACAGTTAAGCCACGAGATCGTTCAGGAATACCTGAAAGTGTTCGATGAATATTATACCCTGCACCAGGAAAAACAAAAGGAATCCACCAAAAGGATCCGCAGGATCGCTTCAAGCTCCGTCCGGGTGCTGAAGATCTGTACTGCCATTAACGAAGAACTGGCCCAGCCCCAGAAGATCATCGTTCTCATCCAGTTGCTTGAGTTTGTCCGTTCCGACAGTGTCGAGATCACCGAACAGGAAATGGAATTCATCGCTACCGTGGCCGAGACTTTCAATATCCCCGAAGAGGAATACGGGCAGATCCGTGATTTCGTGTTATTTTCTTTCCATGACGTTCCCCATTCCGAAGCGATAATGCTGGTTGATGGCAACAAGGATTTTAAAGAAAAGGATACCAAGCATCTGTTCCTTGAAAACATCCGGGGACAGATCCGGGTCCTGCATGTTCCCAGCGCCCGGCTGTATTTCATCCGCTACATAGGAGAAAGCGAAATGACCATGAACAGCCAGCTGATCCAGGAAGACAAGGTCTATGCCCTGACCAGCGGATCTTCTATTAAGAGCCAGAAGATCAAGCCCATCTACTATGGTGATATCGTAAGCCGGTTCCAGCTGCATAAGATAGAGGAAAGGATCACCTTCGAGGTAAAAGACCTGGAATACAAGTTCAAGAGCGGGAAAACGGGACTGCATACGCTCAGTTTCACTGAAGAATCCGGTCGTCTTATCGGCATCATGGGGGCCAGCGGGGCAGGAAAAACAACCCTGTTGAATGTACTCAACGGGTCCTCCCCTCCCACCTCCGGAACAGTGTGCATCAACGGGGTGGATATTTTCAGGGAAAAAGAGAAAATTGAAGGGATTATCGGCCATGTCTCCCAGGATGACCTGCTGATCGAAGAATTATCGGTGTACCAGAACCTGTACTATAATGCCAAACTATGTTTTGACAATTATACCGAAGAACAGATCGTGGAGACGGTAAACCGGACCCTGGAAAACCTGGGATTGTATGAAATACAGGACATCCAGGTCGGAAGTCCCCTGAATAAAAAGATCAGCGGGGGACAGAGAAAACGCCTGAACATTGCACTCGAGCTGATCCGTGAGCCTTCCGTATTGTTCCTTGATGAGCCTACCTCGGGACTTTCCTCGCGCGACTCTGAAAACATCATGGGCCTCTTAAAGGAACTTGCGCTGAAGGGAGCGCTTGTCTTCGTGGTCATTCACCAGCCTTCCTCTGACCTTTTCAAGATGTTTGACAATATGATCATCCTGGATACCGGGGGATGGCTGATCTATGACGGAAATCCCATCGATTCCATCGTGTATTTCAAGGAAAAGATCCATCATGCAAACTGGAACGAAAGCGAATGTCATGTCTGCGGTAATGTGAACCCTGAACAGATCTTTAACATCGTTGAATCCAATGTACTGGATGAATATGGCAAGACCACCAAAATCAGGAAGATTTCACCTGTTGAATGGCATGGACATTATGTAGATGCTGGGGAAGGCAATCCCAGGAAGGTGGAAAAGCATACTACCATCCCGAAAATTTCATTTAAGATCCCCAATAAGCTGAAGCAATTCATGATCTTTGTAAAGAGGGACGTATTATCCAAGATGGCCAACACACAGTACCTGTTGATCAATTTCCTCGAAGCCCCTGTTCTTGCCTTCCTTCTTGCCTTCATCATCAAGTACTACAATGTGAATGTCACCAATATTCACGGGTATACCCTGGAAGGGAATTCCAATTTGCCGGTTTACATATTTATGTCGGTGATCGTGGCTATTTTTATGGGACTCACAGTTAGTGCCGAGGAGATCATCAAGGACCGGAAGATCAAGAAAAGGGAAGCATTCCTGAATCTGAACTGGTCTTCCTACCTTATGTCGAAAGTAGCTGTGTTGATGGCCATTTCCGCCATACAGGCATTCACATTTGTTATCATCGGGA
>JAUVKJ010000037.1 GCA_030592145.1 Bacteroides sp. | reverse complement strand
AGTATGTTTTACACCGGCATTGTTCCCGGGGTACAGGAATACTGAAGCCATCGCTGTCATCACAGATATCCTCCGTGCTACTTCAGCCATTGTGACGGCTTTTGATAACGGTGTTGAGAGGATTATCCCCGTGGGTACCCTGGAAGAAGCCATGGCCTATAAGGAGAAGGGATTTATGGTGGCAGCGGAGCGGGACGGGATCGTAAGGGATTTTGCAGATTTCGGGAATTCACCTTATAATTTCACACCTGAAAGGATCGCCGGCCGGGAGATCGTATATTCAACCACCAACGGAACACAGGCAATTCATGTCGCGAGCGAATGTCACAGGGTATTGATAGGAGCTTACCTGAATTTCACCGCAGTGTTCGAATGGCTGAACAAACAAAACCGGGATGTGGTCATCCTGTGTGCAGGCTGGAAGAATAAATTCAATCTGGAAGACAGCCTCTATGCCGGTGCATTGTCCGATAAATTGCTATCTGCTGGAAACTACCAGACCATCTGTGATTCCACCCTGGCATCCCTTGATCTCTGGGAAAAAGCCCGCACTGACCTCATGGGCTATATTGACAAGGTGGCCCAGCGTGAACGGTTGCGCAGGAACAAGCTGGATGATGTCATTGAATACTGTCATACATTTGACAAGACCAGGGTGATCCCTGTCCTGAACGGGGATCATTTGAAAAACTTATAAACAGGGCATTAATATCTGCCGGAATTTTATGAAATTTACCTAATAATCAAATCTATGAAAAAACACAATTTTTATGCAGGACCCTCGATCCTGCCGGCTTATACCATAGAAAATACGGCAAAGGGGATTCTCGATTTCGATGGAATGGGATTATCGGTGATGGAGGTATCTCACAGAAGTAAGGAATTCATCGCGGTTATGGAGGAATCCCGGTCCCTTATCAGGGAACTTCTCGATGTCCCGAAGGGGTATCATGTACTTTTTCTTGGAGGGGGAGCCAGCCTGCAGTTCTGTATGATCCCATACAATATGCTTCAGACTAAAGCCGCCTACCTGAATACCGGCTCCTGGGCATCCAAAGCTCTGAAAGAAGCAAAATTTTTCGGAGAAACTGTGGAAGTTGCATCTTCAAAAGATAAAAACTTCAGTTATATACCCCGGGATTATAACTTGCCTTCTGATGCTGATTATTTTCACATAACCACCAATAACACCATTTACGGAACCGAGATCCGGGAGGATATGGATGTGCCCATGCCACTGATCGCCGACATGTCATCCGATGTGTTCAGCCGTCCTGTTGACGTTTCAAAATACAGCATTATATACGGCGGGGCACAGAAGAACCTGGCACCTTCGGGTGTCGCCCTTGTGATCATACGCGAAGATATCCTCGGTAAAGTAGACCGGCCCATACCTTCCATACTGGATTACCGGACCCATATAGAAAAGGAATCCATGTTCAATACCCCACCCGTGGTTCCTGTCTACGCTGCACTTCAAACGCTTCGCTGGCTTAAACAGAATGGCGGGGTTGCCGGGATGGAGAAAAAGAACATTGAGAAAGCCACCATCCTGTACGATGAGATCGACAGGAACAAACTTTTCCAGCCTACCATTCAGAATGAGGAAGACCGTTCCATGATGAATATCTGTTTTGTCGTGAACGAAGAATATAAAGAACTTGAAGGGGACTTCCTGCAGTTTGCCACCTCTCACGGAATGATAGGGATCAAGGGCCACCGCTCCGTTGGCGGCTTCAGGGCTTCCACCTACAATGCCCTGCCAAAGGAAAGCGTGGAAGCGCTGGTTGAGACCATGAGGGAGTTTGAGAATAAATGCTAGGATGCGAAGAGCGAAGATAATCGATTGGATTTAACAGATTAAATAATTAAATAATGCCGAAAGTTTTAGTTGCAACAGTAAAACCGTTTGCGCCTGCAGCGGTTAAGCAGATCAGGGAGATCATTGAAAATGCCGGGTATGAATTTGCCTTACTCGAAAAATACGGGGATCCCTCAGACCTTCATAAGGCAGTTTCCGATGCCGATGCACTGATCATCAGGAGTGATAAGGTCGACTCCGGGGTGATCCAGGCTGCAGGAAACCTTAAAATCGTAGTAAGAGCCGGAGCGGGATATGATAACATAGACCTGCTTGCAGCCGGAAACCGTAATGTGGTGGCTATGAATACACCGGGACAAAACTCCAATGCCGTTGCCGAGCTGGCAATGGGTTTAATGGTCTACATATCCAGGAACCAGTTCAACGGAACCTCCGGGAGCGAATTAAAAGGCAAGGTACTGGGGATCCATGCATACGGTTACGTAGGAAAGATCGTTGCCAGGATAGCCATGGGATTTGGGATGGAGGTACGTGCATACGATCCTTTCCTTGAAGACTCCATTTTCGAAGAAGATGAGGTGATACGTGCAACAAGCGTGGAGGAACTGTACCGGTCCTGCCGGTACCTGTCCCTGCATATCCCGGCCAATGAAGAAACCCGGAGATCTGTCAACTATGAACTTCTCTCCCTTATGCCGGAGGGAGCGGTTCTGGTTAATACGGCAAGAAAAGAAGTGCTTGATGAGGATGCACTTGCCAGGATACTGAAGGAGCGCCCCGATTTCAGGTACGCATCTGACATTGCCCCGGATAACGGGGTACGGTTAAAAGAAGAATATCCTGAAAACTGTTTTTTTACACCGAAAAAAATGGGTGCCCAGACCTCTGAGGCTAATATTAATGCCGGTGTGGCGGCCGCGGAACAGATCATTGCATTTTTCGAGAAGGGAGATACTACATTCAAGGTGAACTGAGCAGATAAAACAAGGAAAAAAAATATCATGGCAATATTAAAATCATTTAAGGGATTCAGACCGAAAAAGGAATTTGCCTCCAGAATTGCATCGCGCCCCTATGATGTACTTAATTCGGAGGAAGCCCGCACCGAAGTGGAAGGTAACCCGTATTCTTTCCTGCATGTTGTGAAGCCCGAGGTGGACCTTCCAACCGGTACTGACATCTACTCAGACCAGGTATACCGGAAGGGCAGGGAAAACCTCGAAAGAATGATCGGGGATGGCATCCTTTTTCAGGATGAGAATCCCAGCCTTTATATCTATGCCCAGACAATGAAAGGGGTAACCCAGTACGGACTGATGGGTTGCGCAAGCGTTCTCGATTATATGAACAATCTGATCAGGCGGCATGAACTGACCCGGCCGGACAAGGAAGAAGACCGGAAGCAGCATATCAGGGTTTCGAATTTTCACGCGGAACCGGTATTCTTTGCCTATCCTCCTCATATGGAAATCGATACGATAGTTGCCAGGATCGTGGAAGCTGAACCCGAATATGATTTTACGGCGGAAGATGGCATCGTACACCGCTTGTGGGTGATCAACGATGCCCGTGATATTGAAAGGCTTGAAACCCTTTTTACAACCGATATTCCTTTTACCTATGTAGCTGACGGTCATCACCGTACAGCTGCTGCTGCTGGTGTGGGAAAGGAGCACCGGCAATCAAATCCGAACCATACCGGAAAGGAGGAATATAATTATATCCTTGCGGTACTGTTTCCGGCAAACCAGCTGACCATCATTGATTACAACCGGGTGGTAAAGGACCTGAACGGCCTGGGTGACGAGGAATTCCTGGAGAAATTAACGTCCTCTTTTATCGTTAAGAAGGAAGGGAAAAAGATTTTCAAACCGGACAGGATTCACGAATTCGGAATGTACCTTTCAGGCTCCTGGTATTCCCTCATGGCGAAGGAAGGCACCTACAATGATAATGATCCTATCGGCAAGCTTGATGTAACTGTCCTTTCCGGGCATATACTGGCTCCCCTGCTTAACATTACCGATCTCAGAAAATCGAAAAGGATAGACTTTGTCGGGGGGATCAGGGGACTCGGAGAGCTTGTGAGAAGGGTTGATTCAGGCGAGATGAAAGCAGCCTTTGCCCTGTATCCCGTCAGCATGGAACAACTTATGGAGATTGCAGATACGGATAACATCATGCCGCCCAAAACCACCTGGTTTGAGCCGAAACTTCGCAGTGGACTAGTTATTCATAAACTGGATGACTGAAATCAACCATTATGAGCATAACAGATAATCTTCAGAAGCTTACGTCGGATATCCCTGCACATGTGAGCATCGTTGCGGTCTCCAAAAGAAAATCCGTGGAGGAGATCCTCGAAGCCTACCATGCCGGACACAGGGTGTTCGGAGAGAACCGGGTGCAGGAACTAACCGAAAAACAGGCCCTGCTGCCCGTGGATATTCAATGGCATATGGTCGGGCACCTGCAGACGAATAAGGTCAAATACCTGATAGGATTTGTGAATTTCATCCAGAGCGTTGACAGTCTGAAATTGCTTCAAACCATCAACCGGGAAGCCCTGAAGGTTAACCGGATAATCCCATGCCTGCTGCAGGTCCAAATCGCCCGGGAGGATACCAAATTCGGGTTCTCGGAAGGCGAGATCAAGGTATTGGCTGATTCATCAGAATTCAGGTCCCTCCAAAACGTAAGCATCAACGGAGTCATGGGTATGGCGACCTACACCCCTGACATGGAGCAGGTACGTTCCGAATTCCGGTACCTGTCAGAAGTATTCCGGAACCTGAAAAATAAATACTTTGACTCCTCACCTGATTTCAGGGAGATTTCTATGGGTATGTCGGGAGATTATACTGTTGCGATCGAGGAAGGCAGCACCATGGTAAGGCTGGGAACGGTTATATTTGGAGCAAGAAATTACTAAATCGCTAATCTATGGCAGATCTTAGTACAAAATTCGTCGGATTGGAACTTCGCAATCCGATCATTATAAGCAGCAGCGGGCTGACGGACTCGGTTGAAAAGATCCGGAAACTCGAAGAAGCGGGTGTCGGTGCTGTCGTTTTGAAATCCCTGTTCGAGGAACAGATCCTGTTTGAGGCAGACCATCTTTCTGAAAAGAGTGATTATCCGGAAGCGGATGATTATCTCAGGAATTATACCCGGACTAACAGCGTTGACACCTACCTTGACCTGATCGAAGGAGCGGTTTCCTCCACCAGGATTCCCGTAATAGCCAGTATTAACTGTGTATCCGACTCGGAATGGTTTGATTTTGCAAGGAAAATTGAAGAAGCCGGGGCACACGCACTGGAACTTAATATATATTTTCTCCCGGCAGGAAAAGATACCGGATCCCAGTTCTACGAGAAGCTGTATCTCGATATTGCTGAAAAAGTGAAAAGCAGGATCGATATACCCGTTGTGATGAAGTTGGGTCAAAACTTTACCAGCCTTGTGAACCTTGTAAACCTGCTTTATCACCGGGGCATTGATGGTGTTGTACTGTTCAACCGGTTTTACAGCCCGGATATCAACATCAGGGATATGAAAATGACCACCTCGGAAGTATTCAGTTCCGCATCCGATCTTCGTTATTCCCTGCGCTGGGTGGCCATTGTATCTTCGTTTATTGATCAGGTTGACATTGCCTCTTCAACAGGAGTGCATGACGGGAAAGCCGTGATTAAACAATTGCTTGCCGGGGCACATGCAGTACAGGTATGCTCAGCCATCTACAAGCACGGGCCGGGTCAGATTGCTAAAATGCTTGATGAGCTGCGAAAGTGGATGGAGGAAAAGAACTTTACCAGCCTGGATGCTTTCAGGGGGATGATGAACTATGGCAATATTCCGGACCCGAAGGTATATGAGAGAAGCCAGTTCATGAAGTATTTTTCAAGCCATCATTAAATATTCAGGCCTGGAGCATTTTGACAAGTTCCCTGGCGAGGGGTTTCTTTTCTTTACTAACCTGCTCCAGTCCCTCCAGGACCAGGTTTCGTGCATCCTCGATCTCCTGCCCGCTCAGGTTTTGTACAGACTCTTCGATAACGGTGAAGGATTCCAGGGCGGTACGATAGTCGCCTTCCAGGAAGAGCCGGATAAAAAGTTCCAGGTCCCGGCTGAAATCCAGGCCGCTCTGCCAGCAGGCAGAAACGATATCCCCCCGGGCTGCAGCAAGATCCGGATCTCTGAGTCCGGCCAGGATGTAAGGCATAACGGCAGCTTTTTTGGTATCTGCAATAAGTCTGACCAGTTCTTTTTCAATTAGTTCACTGCCGGTACGGTTTAGGAGTTTCAGCAGTTCAGGGATATAGTCGATATAGCCCTTTGACCGGAGGCCATGTATGGTTTTAAGTACGATGCGTTCTTCTTCTGACCGGAGGTTCCTGATCACCTGGGGATCCAGTTTCTTTTTCTTGGATTCATTTTCCATGAGCCTCAGATATTAATTTTTCCGGGCGTGCTTTTCCAGTTTTTGTGCCGCTTTAAAGGATCCAAGCCTGGCCGCACGTTCCCAGTCCCGCAGAGCCCCTTCCCGCTCATTCAGGTACCACCGTACAAGTCCCCTATGGTACCAGACTTCGTGGTCGTTTGGGTCAAGGTCGAGCGCCATTCCGAGGTCGTTCAGTGCATACGTGTAGGTTTTCGTTTTAAGATAGGTTTTCCCCCGTGCTGCAAAATAACGGGGATCTGTAGTTTCAAGCTGAAGGCATGCATTGAATTGATCGAGTGCATCAATATACTGTCCTGAATCGAAACAGATTTGTCCGTACAGGAAATGGGCTTCTGTCTTTTCAGGGTAAAATTCAAGATAGCGTTCCATGTACACAGCCGCTTTGCTGAACCGGCCTGCTTTATGATAAACCTGAGCAATTTCCATGAGAAGTTCCAGCTTCTCCGGCTCCATTCTGTATGCCCTCTCCAGCCCGGGAAGTGCATTTTCGTATTTTTCCTGAGCGATGTAGGATTGCGCCCTTCCATAATGGTAGGATGGATTTGCTGCGTTGATCTCAATGGCCCTGGAGTATGCTTGTATAGCTCCATTGTACTGTTCCATTCCAAGAAGAACATTTCCCCGGGCAGCATGCAGTGCATCCCAGTCTTCCCTTTCTTCCAGTTCGGTATCAATTTTTTCAAGGGCCTGCAGGGATTCATCGCTGCCGGCCAGATAATGGATCTCCTGCAGCAGCTCTTCATCCTCGGTATACCAGGTCCCGGTCCAGAGAGATCTCCATTCCGGACTGTCTTCGATAGCCAGGAAAGCATCATCAAGCAGTATCCTGTGCGATGGGAGCTTGTAGGGGGAACTGAGATGAGATTCAAGATGTTTAACCGCTTCCCGGGCATTTCCAGAAGAGGCATGGATCGTGGCCAGGAGATAGCTGCCTATACCAGGGGCTACCGCTTCTGCCTGCTGCAAATATTCAAGGGCTGCCTGCGGATCGCCTGAACGCTGGCAAGCCTCAGCAAGCCTGAGCAGGCAATCAGGATCATCCCTGTCGTAGGTAAGTGCTTCTTCAAAATGCATCCTGGCTTCACGGTATGCTCCCTGTTCCGATCTGGCAATTCCCTTCAGATACAGTTCCTTCACCTGTGCTCTTGCCGGAAGCCATGTCAGCAGCCCGAGAGCTGCAAGGCATACCAGCTTATGCCTGGTGTTCCATATTCTATTTTTCACCTGTATTAACTGCATTTGCTTCCGTAAATACATAAACAAATCCGACGATATTCCTGACCTCCAGTCCAGTGAGACGATTTTCGTAAACATCACATACATAATAATATACACCCGGCGGAACCAGCCTGTTGCTATTCATGCGTTTCCCGTCCCAGTTGATGTCCGGGTCATCGGTTCTGAAAACCAGTGTGCCCCAGCGATTATAGATCTTCATATCCACATATTCCACATAGGAATATTTGCCGGGTCTGAAATAATCATTTATCCCGTCTCCGTTCGGTGTAAAGACATTGGGCAGTTTGTAATCTATGCAATCGTCGACGCATACCACTACTGAGAATACACTCTCGTTATTGAATGAATCTATGGCTGTAACGGCATAGCAGGCGGCCAGGCTTACCGACAGAAAGTGGTAATAGGTGGTATCGGTGGGAAAGAGTGTGCTGTCGATCAAATGTAACTCGGAGTCCAGCAGGGGAGAGTAATAGATATTGTATTTTACCACATCGTCGGCACAGGTATGGTTGGGGTTGGTCCAGACCAGGAAATTATAATTACTGTCACAGAAGGATTCAACGTATAGATCGGGGGGACAGGGAGCTATTGTATCAACAGGGGTCCCACAGCCAATATGTGTGAAATTGATGGCAACATAATCAACCTGGTTCACGGTTCGCCTGCCCATGGTCTTCACCCTGTAACAATATTCCTGTCCATTTGCCAGTCCCGCATCAATGAAAGTGCTGCTGGTGGAGGATCCTATGGAATCAAAGGCCAGGCTGACGGGATCCTGCCTGTAAATTACAAATTGATCATTTACCCAGGGTGTGTTTTTGCGAACCCGGATGATGTTCGCATTATCCGTACCCTCAATTTCAAGCCAGGTAGAGGATACTATTTCCTGAAACCCGATCTGGAAACGGTTTCCCGGTTCAGCGTGGTATAATTCGAGTTCATACGAGTACGGATAGTCAAGGGTGTTCAGCAGGGTATCACTATAACTTGTATCATTCAGGTCACTGGTGATAAAGGAATGGACCTGTTTAAGGTTATTGCCCAGGGCATCCAGGTCGGACCGGTACAGGATGTATTCAAAAGGCCCGGGTAAGGTATCCAGGTCTTGCGGTTTGACCCAGGAAATTAGTATTTCGCCCAGGGGATCCGCACGCACCACGCTGGCCTGCAGAACGGCCGGTGTTCCCGGGATGAGCACATCACAAACCTCTGCCGATGGATATCCCGGTGTTCCTCCCTCATAGATGGCGAGAACCATATAACAGTATTCTGTTCCCTGCATCAGGTTTTCCCCGTCATTGTTGTCCGGGAATATCGTACTGTCTCTTCCCGGAACATACGCGATCAGAGAATACCCGGTTTCTCCCGGAAGGCCGTTTGCGCAGGAATCGGGGATATACCCGGATCTGCCGATCCTGCGGTAGATTTCGTATCCTTCAATATTCTGACAGGCCGGTGCCTCCCATTCAAGATTTATAGAGTTGGTCGTTGCTGTTGTTACGGGATTTTCGGGTGGTGGACCGATAACCTTTATGTGGAAATTACTAATATCGACCAGATTCAGACCGGGATTATCATCTTCCGCCTTGATGATCACATTGTAGGGCTGATGCCTGACATGTTCACAGGTGGTCAGCCATGAAAACCTGGATACGGAAAATCCTCTGCCGGTAACAATGGTATCAAAGGTAGCCGGACTGTCATCAAACAGGAAAGGCCCCCCCGTAGCATACTGGACCACCATGTCGGAGTCCGGGTCTGTACTGATAATGTCGTATTCTAATAAATCCCCGGCTTCAATGCAAAAATTCCGCAATGGCATGTTTACCGGGGGCTGGTTATCGGTGGTGAATACATCAATCTGCATATCCCGCGCAATACTTCCGATTTTGACCCCGAACCTCCATTCCTCGATTTCGATGGCAATATTATAGATCCCGGTATCAACCGGTGTATCCCAGATCAGATCACCCGTAACTTCGTTAATATGCAGGCTGTCGCTTGCCAGTGGCAGCGTGTAATCCACGATGACTTCCCCGTTTTCTTCGGTGCAGACCGTTAGTTTGTAGGAAATGCTGTCACCATCTTCGTCAAAAGCAGCCGGGTTGTGGACAAAGATCTGCCCGACTGCTGCCTTATCAATGGGTGGATTGAGCAGTATCGGAGTATTATTCAGACCGATCCCCGGGTTGATGGCAATAGTGGTCTTTATAGAAAAAATCACATTGACCGAGTTGGGTATGTTGAGCACCCCGAAATTCCGGTTCGGATCCTGCACAACGATGGTATATGTTCCCGGCCCGGGAAAGGTATGGACGGTCTTATACTTGTTCCAGAAATAATAATTCGGGAGAGTTACCTTGCTGATCCTGCGTGCTATGCTTATGCTGCCATCACCCCATTGCACTTCCAGTTCGTGACGGTCAGCGGCCGACTTTGAATAGGTAAAGGTCTGTATCAGGATCTCATAGGTAAAATCGTCTATCTGTTTCAGGGTGATTTCCCCTGCACGGTTATGGGTACCTGTTGCCGAAGATACCGCAAACAAACCTATGAACCATATGATGATTAACCTTTTCAACAGGAGTTTGATCTTATT
>JAUVKJ010000287.1 GCA_030592145.1 Bacteroides sp. | reverse complement strand
GGTTTTCAATTTGCGGTTTGGACTTATCATAGACAAGTGTATTGTTCATTCCCAACGGGTCGAAAATTTGTTCTTTCATAAATAGATAAAACGGCATTCCCGATACTTTTTCAACAATCATCGACAACAGGACAAACGCTCCGTTGCTATATGAATACCGGTCTCCTGGTACAAAATCAAGGGTATCTACCTGGAGCAACAGATCGAGTACATCCTCATTTGTGTATACCAACTTATTTCTTCCCAGCCTGAAGTAGGGGATTCCCGATGTATGCGTCATCAAGTGTTTGATCGTTACGTTATCGGCATAGGCCGGAAATTCAGGGTAGTATTTTGAGAGAGGATCATCAAAGGACAGTTTCCCCTGTTCCTTAAGTATCATGACAGCCATGGTGGTAAACGGTTTTGAGACTGAAGCGAGACAAAAAGGAGAATCCAGGTTCAGTTTCCTTTTTGTATCAAAATCGGCATAGCCTAGTGCATCCTTGTAAATCGTTTCTCCATTTTCAGCAATCAGGATGGTTCCGTTGAATATTCCGTTTTCATAACAGAATGTCATAAGCTTCTTCAGTTCATCGCTTTTTTTTGATTGTTGCTCACTGGGAGAGCATGTTAGCAGAACAGATATGGCCAGAATGGATAACAGGGCTGCAATGATTTTTCTAATTGGTATTAATATCATAGCTAAAGATTTGGTTGATGATGAGAATGCAAGTATATGAATTAATCCATAATCGGATGATCAGTCCGCCATATTTGGATTGGTTTTTATGATTAGTTACCATAAATTAATTATACCTTTATTGGTTAATCAGGAGAATTATAACTTTTAAAAACAAAACAAACAAAATGAAAACAGCTAAGACAAGGAGAACATTTATTAAGTCGGCCGGAGTAGCTGCCGGCGGTCTTCTTATGGCTCCTTCAACTATTTCAATGGCAGGCACACATCGGAAAGACAAAGAAACTCTGGCTTTGAATGGTGGTGCTAAAGCTATTACTGCATCACAGGATGATGCCACTACATGGCCACGTTATGGTGCGGAAGAAGAAAAAGCTGTGCTGGAAGTTCTCAGGAAGCCCAGCTATACACCTATTGATGCACTCGAGGAGGATTGGAAGAAGCATTTTAACGTTCCGTATTGCAAGGCACACTGCAACGGTACTAGTTCCATAAGCGCATTGTATTTTGCTCTGGATCTTCCGGCCGGCAGCGAGATCATGGTGCCATGCGCTACATACTGGGCCCACATAACACCTATGCGGTTCTTTGACCTGGTTCCTGTTATGATCGACATTAATCCCGTCACCCTGAACATGGACGTGGAAGACCTCAAACGCAAACTGACCAAAAATACTAAAGCAGTGTTCCCTGTTCATTGGTTAGGTATGCCTGCGGACCTGGACCATATATCTGACTTCTGCAATGAGAAGGGGCTCATTCTTCTGGAAGATGCATGCCATGCTCACGGCGCATCCATGCATGGTAAGTTTATGGGTTCCTGGGGCAGGATGGCTTGCTTCAGCTTCCAGGCGAGCAAACCTCTTCCGGCAATAGAGGGGGGTATGGGAATTTACCAGAATCTGGAGGACTACGAAAGGGCAACAATATTAGGACACTATTTATTTTCATCCAGATTTAGGGATACATCCAAATATAGCAAATATAATTACGGACTTGGACTGAAGTTTCGAATGCATCCTATGGCTGCTGAATTAGCCAGGTGTCAGCTGGAAACACTGGACAAGCGGAATGCTATGTTAAAAGCTCAGATACGCCGGCTTAACGACCGTATTACCCAGTTACCCGGTCTTTACGAACAGCAGAACCGTCCGGATGTTGATCGCGTGTATTATTATCGCAACCAGTTATTCCTGAATGAAACGGAAGCCGGTATGTCACGAGATACCTGTGTTAAAGCATTAAAGGCTGAAGGTGTTTCCCTGGTTAGTGCCGGAAAGGCCCAGTTCCTTTGCGACGATCCTCTATTTCGCGAGGCTAAATGGTGGCACCATTTGCCTGTAATTGCTGATAAATTTCCCGGAGCCAGAGAGGTCGATAAGAGAGGGATTGGACTTGATTTTTTCACCAAGGAGATGCCTGAACTTAACGAACAGTATATTACGGCCTTCGAAAAGGTATGGGAACACCGTAAAGAATTGTGACATTCCCGGTTATTGATCCTCCTCAAGATCAAAGGGAGTGACCTGGTATACGTAGTAATTCAGCCAGTTGGTGTAGAGCAGGTTGGCATGGCTGCGCCATTGGACCAGAGGGGTTTTTGCGGGGTCATCGTCAGGGAAATAATTCACCGGCATCTGGATATCCATCCCTTTCGAAAGGTCTCTTTCGTATTCTTCCTTGAGCGTGTTTGGGTCGTATTCCGAATGGCCGGTGACAAAGATTTTTTCCCCGTCCCTTGTACCGATGATGTACAGCCCGGCCACGTCGGATTCGGCAATGATCTGCAGTTCCTCAACTTTGAGAATATCCTCCTTTTCGATATGCATGTACCGGGAGTGGGGAGCCGGGAAGTTATCGTCAAACCCACGTACAAGGGGGATCTTTCGGTCGGGTACCCGGTGTTTGAAGACACCGAACATTTTTCGCTTAAGCAGCCTTTTCTCGATCCCGTAAAAATGGTAGAGGGCAGCCTGGGCTCCCCAGCAGAGATATAGAGTGGATGTGACATGGGTTTCGGCCCAGTCCATGATCTCCTTCAGCTCCTCCCAGTAATGTACATCCTCGAAATTTATGAATCCAAGAGGCGCCCCGGTGATTATCAGCCCGTCGTACCGGTGTTCCCTGATCTGGTCAAAAGTCTTGTAGAAGGTTCGCAGGTGTTCGATTGGCGTATTCTTGGAGGTATGGGTCCTGGGATGGATCAGGTCGATCTCGATCTGCAGTGGTGTATTCGATAAGAGGCGCAGCAGGTGCGTCTCCGTGGTATGTTTCACGGACATAATGTTCAGGATCACGATGCGCTGGGGACGGATGTCCTGGCGGATGGCGCGGGACTGATCCATAACGAAGATATTTTCTTCCTTCAGAACAGCAGCAGCTGGCAGATTATCCGGGATATTAATTGGCACGGCGAGTGGAATTAGATGAAATAACCGGTGCGAAGAAAATGGCATTCATGAACAATTTATTCGTTCCGTACCAGAATCCCCGGAAATTGGGATTGTCAATAAATGAGATGACCCGGCCCGAACCCCGGCTGCTTAT
>JAUVKJ010000089.1 GCA_030592145.1 Bacteroides sp. | reverse complement strand
GGGATGATTCCGGAATTTGGACTTGCCAAAAATGGAAAATCCTCTGTGAATGGCTGCAATCCTCTTAATCCCGGCACCATAGATCCGTTCGATGGCACCGATCCAGAGCTCCACATCCGGATTAACCGGATTTTTTATCATAACAGGAATGTCCACCCCCTTGAGCGTGTCGGCGATCTCCTGAACGGCGAAGGGATTGGCAGATGTTCGTGCCCCAATCCAGATAATATCAATCCCGAATTTCAAAGCTTCATAAACATGCTTTACATTGGCCACCTCAATGGCAGTGAGCATGCCGGTTTCCTCCTTGACCCGCCTGAGCCATGGAAGTCCGATTGATCCCACTCCCTCGAATGCATTCGGGCGCGTGCGGGGTTTCCAGATGCCAGCACGAAAAATCCTGACTCCCATAGCCGACAGTTCCCTTGCTGTGGACATAACCTGTTCCTCCGATTCTGCGCTGCAGGGACCGGCGATAATGACGGGCCGTTCACAAATATCGTCCTGATCCGACAGGGGTTGCAGTTCCAGTTCTACTAACATATTTGATTCTTATTAGACGTTAATGATCGATTTTCCTTTTTTATATTCCCCGAGTATGCCCAGGTCTGATGTAAAGGGTTTGATGGCTTCGAGGGACTGCAAATAAAGTTCATACTCGGTAAACTCCACATCCACATAGAACTGGTATTCCCAGTCCTCCCCGATAATGGGCATGGATTGTATCTTGGATAGATTGATCTCATAAAATGACAAAATCGACAGGATCTTTGAAAGACCACCGATCTTGTGAGACAGGGCAAAATGTATGGATGCCTTATTAACCTCTTCCATTGAAGCAGTACCATGCTGCCCATTGCCCAGAATCAGAAAGCGGGTATAGTTTTTCTTGTTCGTCTCAATACCGGAGGCAATGATCTCAAGATCATATTTCTCCGCTGCCAGGCAGGAGGCAATGGCCCCGATACCAGCCAGGTTCTCATCCCTTATTTTTTTAGCACTCAGGGCAGTATCCATACTTTCAATCAATTTGATCTCATCGTACTGATCAAAAAATACCTGACATTGCAGTATGGCCATCGGATGTGAGAAAACTTCCCGTATATCAGAAATGCTCTGTCCCGGAAGTGCAACAAGATTCTGCCTGATCCTCAGGTATATCTCGCCGATGATCTTCATAGGTGAATCCGTCAACAGGCTGTAATTCGGAAGAATACTCCCCGCCAGGGAATTCTCAATGGCCATGATCCCGTTGTCGGCCAAATCCTTCCTGAGAGCCTTCATCAGGTCCTTAAAAGTGTCCCGTGGAATGATCTCGACTTTCTCATTTTCAAAATACCGCAGGGCCGCAATCTCATGAAATGCACCGTACCCTCCCTGTATTACAATTCTTTTTGCCATGGTATATAAATCAAAAAATCCCGGCCTTAGCGGACCGGGATGCTATTTAATCAGTTTGTCAAATATCATTTTTTACCCGGTCCGGACAGCATCCAGAAAAAATAAAAGAAATGATATGTAAATATGTTTGGGTTCATACTATGAAATAAAAATAGTTATATTCAAAAAGCCTTTTTATTCCCTGAAATCGAGCATAAACCTAAGTATTCTTTTTAATTAATACAAATGTCCGGAAAAAATGTAAGCAGAGAGGCAAGGATAAGAGCCGTGATCGATTACTTCATGGAGGCCATGCCTGAGCCTGAAACGGAGCTGAGTTATGAAAGTCCGTATGAATTGATCGTTTCGGTGATCCTGTCTGCCCAGTGTACCGACAAGAGGGTCAACCTGATCACCCCTGCCCTGTTCAGGAAGTACCCCGGACCAGAACAGCTTGCCGAAGCATCCCAGGAGGATGTGTTTGATCTGATACGGAGCTGCTCGTATCCCAACAACAAGGCAAAACACCTGCGAGGCATGGCAAGGGTTCTTGCTGGGGAGTTCAAAGGGAAAGTCCCCCGCGATCTTGAAAGCCTCCAGAGATTGCCCGGTGTGGGCAGGAAATCAGCCAATGTCATTACAGCAGTCATTCATAAAATGCCCGTAATGCCAGTTGACACCCATGTATTCAGAGTATCCGCCAGGATCGGCCTGACCCGGGAGGCAAAAACCCCCTTGCAAGCAGAAAACCAGCTTTACAAGGTATTTCCTCAAGAATTGATTACGCATGCCCACCACTGGCTGATCCTGCATGGCAGATATGTATGCCAGGCCAGGAAGCCAAAATGCGGTGAGTGCGGCTTGAAGGAAGTTTGCAAATATTATAACATAAAATGAAGTTTTCGTTTAATTTTGACTTTCGTATTTTTATAGATTCAGATAACCAGTATATAATCGTAGTGACAAGAAAGTTTTTATTGCTTATGCTGATGATGTTTCTCATCGTCCCTTCTTCCTACAAGATAAGCCGGGTCGATTACCGGGAGGCTCGTTACAAAAATATCTGTAAGGATCTGAAAGGAGATGTATTGCTGTATTTCATGTTCATAGACAGCAAGTACACAACCCCGTGGACCGAATTTGATATACAGTCCACCATCGATTCAGTCAGGTCAGCTATTAACTGGCTTCACCTGCAGGCAAAGAAAAACAACATCAGCTTGAATATTATTGCTGACTTTTATATTGGCCCGGAATATACTACCATAACCAGAAACCTCCCGGAAGCCACAGTAAAGGAATCGGTCACGGAACCCAACTCCGGAAAAGCCAGGGAAAACATAAAACGATGGTCTGACGGTGTGGCCAAAATAGCCGGGGGGGCTGTGACCCTTCGGGACAAAGACGGTATTCCAAAAGTTAAAGCTCCCAGAAATAAAGAACGACTGGCAGCCTTCCTGAGGGATGAGAATAAGGTGGAAAGCGTGGCGCTCTTTTACATGGTTAACAATTACTATAAATCGGATGTATCCGTTCCCGTAAATACTTTCAGCACCGAAGATGTTGAGTTTGTCATCGTCAGCTATAAATACCCGTCGGAGATAGCACATAATTTCCTTCACCTGTTTGGTGCTGCCGACATGTATAAAACCCTTCTGCGCAGAAATGATCGCAATATAAAGACACTTGCCAGATTGTATCCTGATGAGATCATGCAGGAACCCTATGGGAAAGATATTAATAATCTGACTATCAGTGATTACACAGAATACCTTATTGGATGGGCCAAAGACTTTGATCCGGCACTGGGCCCCCTGATGCAGGATAAGATGATCATTTTTTAAAATGCAGACCATCTACCTCGATAATAATGCCACGACCCCGATTGACCAGGAGGTTGTTGCAGCAATGCAGCCTGCGCTGTCTGAGATTTTCGGGAACCCTTCTTCGGCGCACAGCTACGGGTATGATGCCAGAAAAGCCGTTGAGGATGCGCGGATACAGGTGGCAGCCCTTCTCCGGTGCCGGACGGACGAGATCGTTTTTACCAGCGGGGGAACCGAATCAAACAACCATGCCATCATAGGCATCGCCAGGGCACATCGCAGCAAAGGCAGGCATATCATCACCTCTGCCATTGAGCATCCCGCCACACTCGAAGCATGCAGGTTTTTGCACGCTGAAGGATACGAGATATCCTACATACCGGTGGATGCCACGGGGCGCATACAGGTAGAGGAACTTCAGAAGGCTGTTCGAAAGGATACCATTCTGATATCCGTAATGCATGCCAATAATGAGATCGGTACCATTCAACCCATTGAGGAAATCAGCCGCATTGCAAAAAAACATAATATCCCTGTTCATACCGACGCGGCCCAGAGTGCCGGAAAGATCCCTGTTGATATCAGGGATCTCGGGGTGGACCTGCTTTCACTCGCCGGACACAAAATGTATGGCCCCAAGGGCATCGGAGCACTGTATATCCGGGATGGTGTCGAGATCGAAAAACTGATCCATGGTGCCGATCATGAACTAAATCGCAGGGCGGGAACCGAAAATGTATTGCTTATTGCCGGATTTGGCAAAGCCTGCGAAGTGGCCCGCAGGGATCTTGAGAAAAACGGGACTATTATGCAAAAAACCCGGGATTTCCTCTACGGGGAAATTTCCAAATCCATACCTTCCGTTGTCAGAAATGGGAATCCCGATCATTGCCTTCCAAATACCCTGAGTATCAGTTTTCCGGGTGTGGAGGCCAATTTGCTGCTCTCCGGAATGCCGGGGATAGCCGCATCTGCCGGGGCTGCCTGCCATGCCGAACATACGGAAATCTCTCATGTATTGCAGGCCATTGGCCTTGAACCGGATCTTGCCCTGGGCAGCATTCGCCTGTCAACTGGCAAAACGACTACCATAGAAGAGATCAGGGAAGCTTCGCGGCAGATCATTGAAACTGCAGGCTCCCTGATGCCTGCTTCTGAACCGGTAAAAAAACTGGTAAACGATTCTCAGAAGATCCGGCTGACCAGTTTTACACATGGACTGGGCTGTGCCTGCAAAATGAGGCCGCAGGACCTGGAAACCGTACTTGATAAAATGCCCCGCCCTGAACATGCAGACATCCTGGTGGATGCCCGGAATTCTGACGATGCCACGGTCTGGAAAATAAATGCACAGACAGCCTGGGTTCAGAGTGTGGATTTTTTCACTCCTGTAGTCGACGATCCTTTCAGTTTTGGGGCCATTGCCGCCGCCAATGCTTTGAGTGATCTCTATGCCATGGGTGCGACCCCGCTGTTCGCCCTCAACATCGTTGCATTCCCTGTGCAAAGACTTCCCCTCCAGGTACTGCATACAATCCTTGAAGGTGCACAGTCCATTGCCAGGGAAGCGGGAATTCACATTCTTGGTGGACATACCATAGAGGACAATGAACTTAAATACGGCATGGTGGTCAACGGCCGTGTTCACCCGGACAAGATCCTTAGAAACTCAGGAGCCATGCCCGGAGACGCACTTATCCTGACCAAACCCATTGGAACAGGGATACTGACAACCGCTTTAAAACGAGGAAACCTTAAGGAGGAATGGTTACAGCCTGTGATCCGTTCCATGACAAGCCTTAACCGGATTCCTGCTGAGATCATTCCTCAATTCCCTGTTCATGCAGTGACCGATGTGACAGGATTTGGCTTACTCGGACATTTGCTTGAGATGGTCAGGGCAAGCCATGTCAGTGCAAAACTGCATGCAGGCAAAGTCCCCGTATTCCAAGGTATTGAAGACTCCATAAAAGCCGGGATGATCCCGGGAGGCAGCATGCAGAACCTGGATTATGTCAATCCCCATGTGTACTGGGAAAAAAATCTCACAAGGGACATAAAAATAATGCTTGCCGATGCACAAACCAGCGGTGGTTTACTCATTTCCCTCCCGGCACCGGAAGCTGAAATCTTTCTTTCATGTGTAAGAGAGGCAGGATGTTCCGAGACGGAAATCATCGGAGAAGTAATCAATTCATCTGAGCACTCCCTGTATATTCACTAAACAACACCCGTAGTTATTTGTATCTTGCTCATAATCTGCTAATTAACAGAAACCTTAATTGTGGTTATATTTTGTTTATTAAAAAAAAGTGTTATTTTTACTACACCTTTACTAAGATCATTTTGTGTGATTATCTAAAAACTTAGGCCATATGTTAAAAACGTTATTTCAACTTATGCCTGTTAAATTAACTGCAATTCTTCTGGTTGCGGTTTTAATGTCAGGATGTGGATCTGATAAGAAAAAAACCGGGTCTGATAAGATTACACTGGATGAAACGGAGTTCGATGCCGGCCTTCTGGAAGATATAAGCTCTGCCAAGCAGATTTTCTATTCCCTTCCCTCCCCCCTGGAAACAGCCATGCTGATCAAAAGTGCGGGAGCTACCTACAATGAAGAATTGCTCAATCCGGTAGAAAATACTTCAAACTATACCACCAATAAGAGCATGGCTCTGAACCTGGGCATCTATACTACCGACCTGAGTTTCGCGAGCCTGTTTGACCAGACCCAGACATCCATTCAGTACATGAATGCCGCCAAACAAATGGCAGACGGACTCGGCATACTTGATGCCATCGATAACAATACCATCGAACGCCTGGAAGAAAATATAAACAACCGGGATGTAATCATGGACATCATCTCCGAAACCTTTATGAGTTCCAGCTCCTTCCTGACAGAGAACGAGCGGCCCGCTCTTGCATCTATTGTCCTGGTAGGAGGTTGGGTAGAAGGACTTTACATTGCATCCAGCATGGTAGGAGATGCACCCATCAAAGACAATAAACTGGTTGAAAGAATAGTCGACCAGAAGCTTTCTTTCGGCATCGTATTGAAATTGCTGGAGGAGAATAAGGATAACTCGGACGTGGCAGACCTCATGACCGACATCAATGATCTTAAAACAACCTTCGACAAGATTACCATAACTACTTCCAAGATTCAGGTCGTACCGGATGAGGAATCGAACGTCACGATACTGAAGTCCGAATCTACCATTGATATCACGCCCGAAGTATTTAAAGAATTGCAGGAGAAGGTTAAAGTGTTAAGAACAAACTTTATTTCATAAAAATCACCGCTCTATGAAAAAGATTTTTCAGTTCACTGTTGCAATTGCTTTACTGACCCTGGTACCACTGTCTGTAAATGCGCAGTGTAAAGGATTCGCCAAGAAAATCTGTAAAGTTGAACTTTATCCATATATACATGATGGTAACTATCATGCCGCCATCCTTACCATCGGGGAAGAAGCTGAATTATACAAGACATTTTACTCCGATACGGATTACAGGATCTCAGTCTGCGGGTCTGATGCACTTCCCGAAATTGAGTTCAGGATTATCGATTCTGACCGCAATGTTCTGTACACAAACAAGGATTATGAGTATTCCAGGATCTGGGATTTCAGACTGGAAGCGAGCCAGCAATT
>JAUVKJ010000279.1 GCA_030592145.1 Bacteroides sp. | reverse complement strand
ATTTCTCTCCTTGTGAAGCGTCTTCATAAAACGGAACAACCAGATCGTCCGTACCGTCACCATCAAAATCATATTCCTCAAGGCCGGGATGGTCTCCGCCACTGTAATAGGGACCGTAACCGGCTCCATATTCCGTTTGATATTTCGGAAAAGTACTCTTGTCATACGTACCGAAGGAAACACTTGAATTAAGTGAAACTCCAACAGCTTTACCCGGTATGCGTGATCCTTTTTTTGTAGTAATCATGATGACGCCCCTGGCTGCCCTTGATCCATACAGCGCAGTTGCTGCTGCTCCCTTCAGTATACTGATGGATTCGATATCAGCAGGATTAATATCTGCTGCAGCATTACCGTAGTCATAACCGCTGCGGCCATCTATTTGCCCATCATTGTTCGTGTTGGCATTGTCTATAGGCACGCCGTCAACAACAAATAGGGCCTGGTTCGTTCCGATAAAGGATGTTGCTCCACGGATGACCACGTTAGTGGATCCGCCCATGTTGCCACTTGATTTCACATGGATACCGGAAACTTTTCCGGACAAGGAATTAACAAAGTTTTCACTTTTTGTTTTGTTAACTTCATCACCGGTAAGTTCCTGGGTGGCATATCCCAGGGATTTCTTCTCCCTGCTGATCCCCAGGGCGGTCACAACCACCTCATCCAGGCCGACAATATCAGGCTCCATCACCATGTCAATGGATGTAAGGCCGCTAATTGCAACCTCCTGTGTTCTCATACCGATAAAACTGAAAATCAGGCGAGTTGCATCATCGGGGACGGTCAGTGAGTAGTTACCCTCGTAATCTGTTACCGTACCGACCGTAGTCCCCAACACCACAATCGATACTCCAGGTAATGGCGCTCCGTCTTCGGAGCTGGTCACATTACCTGTGATCTGCACTCCCTGCGCCTGTAAAAGCTGAAAGCCCACAAACACAAAGAGTGCCAGCAAAGTCGTAAATCTTTTCATAGATAAAAATTTTAGGTTTAATAAAACAGTGGTTAAATTGAATTATTCATAGTTTCAAATCTAATTAAAAATGTTCTGAATCAAAAAAAAAGAAAGAAAATAATTAAATCTACGAAACATGCAGTATATCAGCAATTGCCGGAATAAAGCCCTGTTCTTTAACAGTATTTTAAAGCACTTTCGCAGATATTGCAGTGGTTTCGGTGGTTAAATCTGCCTGGAAGCACTATGAATACGGGGTTTTAGATACATTCAGGCAAAATCTGCAGATATGTTGTTATTGACAATTCCCAGGATCTCCTCCTCCTGAGCCATGACGCGATTTTCAATTTCTTTACCCTCATTAAGGATTTTATCGATAAACTCCTGGTCTTCAAGTCCCCCTGCATTAATTTTTACATTCAAAAAAGCTCCCCTAACGCAGGACCTGACAGCCAGGGCCCCCACCCCGGCGTCGGAAACGGAATTGGGATTCCCGGTCTCGGCCATGGCCTTCAGGAGTTCCATTGATCCTGCTGCGCACTGCATGACCCGGAAAGGCACCTGGATGGCATGCCTGGTGGCCTCCTGTATAGCTTCTTTCCTTTTTTTTGCCTCCTCTTTCGTATTCTTTTGCAGGCCATAAGCATCCATAATGCGGTTAAAAGCCTGTGTGTCTTCATCTATCAGTCTGAGAAGTTCCTCCTGCAGGGTTTTTCCTTTTTCCGCCCAGTCGGAAAATTCCTCCCATCGCTCATCCCATCCCCTTTTATGGGAAGAGAGGTTGGCGACCATGGTGCCCAGGGCAACTCCCAGGGAGCCCATGCAGGCAGCGATGGAACCTCCTCCCGGGGCAGGCGATTCGGACGCGGTCTCTTCCATGAAATCCCGTACCGATCTGTCTGCCAGGCGCCCTTGGCCTTCACCCCCGATCATGTATTCAATGATCTTTTCTTCAGGTTTGAAGGGGTACAGATCATCCAGTCCCATGGATTTAACGGCTATCTTGATAAGTTCCCTGTCAGAGACCCCCAGAGATCTTTTCTGTTTTCTCAAAAAGTACCTCCCGGCATCGAGCATGGCCTTCAGGGGGATCAGTCCCACAAGCTCCGAACCCGTCACCCGGATCCCCCTCTCCCCGGCTCTTTTAAATACCTCGTCAAAAGCGATGTGTACAGGCGTCACGGAGATATTTGTCAGGTTTATTGAGATCTGGGCGATCCCGTATTCCTCTATGTACCAACCGATGGCCTTGACCGCCTTCAGAGAGCCCGGGATCATGACAGGCTTACCGTCTTTGTCGCGTACCACCTCCCCGGTCAGGGAATCCCCTTTCCGCCTGGTCCGTCCGCGCTCCCTGACATCAAAGGCAATGGCATTGGCCCGGCGTGTGGAGGTGGTATTCAGGTTAATGTTATAGGCCACCAGGAAATCCCTTGCACCCACGGCGATTGCGCCAGAGGCGGGGTTGAATTTCGCTGGACCGAAATCCGGTTTCCAGGCAGGGTCGGAAAGTTTCTCCTTCAATCCCTCGTATTCCCCGCTTCGCACTTCTGCAAGGTTTCTCCGCTGCCCGCTGAATGCAGCTGACTCATAACAATAGACGGGAATATCCAGTTCATTGCCGATTCGTTCCGCCAGTTTCCGGGCATATTCAACCGTCTCTTCCATGCTGATGTTTGCGACGGGGACCAGTGGACAGACATCCGTGGCACCGAATCTCGGGTGTTCCCCCCGGTGCTTGCTCATATCGATGAGCCCGGAGGCTTTTTTTACTCCCCTGAAAGCGGCTTCCATTACATCTTCCGGGGCGCCCACAAAAGTGACCACCGTCCGGTTCGTAGCTTTGCCAGCGTCCACATCCAGAAGTTTTACACCTTCCACAGCTTCGATCTGGTCAGTGATCTGCCTGATCAGGTCCATGTTCCTCCCCTCGCTGAAATTAGGAACACATTCAATAATCTGCTTCATAAAGATTTATTTTACGAAATCAGATCAAGAAAACGCCGCTGCAAAATCAAAGATTTTAAAGGCGGCTTATTTCTTATCTGATTCCGATTATTTTCACCGCATCTGTCCTGTATTCCACCTCGCCGTTCAGAATGACCGTATCGACCAGGTCGCTGCCATAGGCATACGGAAGATAGTCCACCCCGGGAACCTCCCGGGTAATGATCACATTGGCCTTTTTGCCCCGGCAGATGCTTCCATGGGTTTCCTGTAATCCCATGGCATACGCTGTGTTCAGGGTTACGGCATGCAGGACTTCGACAGGCAGCATGCGCATTTGTATGCATCCAAGTGACATG
>JAUVKJ010000060.1 GCA_030592145.1 Bacteroides sp. | reverse complement strand
GCACCGCATGAACTGATCGCCAACATTGACCATATTCTGCTTGGAACCCTCATGTTCTTCCTGCTGACCAACCTGGTGAACATGTTCGTCAAGGTGATCATCAGGGATAAAAGCGTGAGGGTGCCTGTGTACCTCTACTTTGTTAAGGTCTGGGAGGCCATCTACCATTTCGCCACCCAGGCCCGCCTCTTATCATGCAAGGAAAAGAGATTGTACTGGTTCCTGCACTTGTTCCTGATGACCTCCTACCTGATGATGTTCGTTTTTATCATTTTCTTCCTGGACTGGTTCCAGACCGATGTCGTGCATCCATGGTATCATCCCCAGAGGTTGCTTGGATACTATATCACCGCAGGGATCATCATCGGCTCTGTATATTTCATCTGGGGAAGGATCAGGAAAAACAAGACCATCTCCAGATTCTCCCATCATTCGGATTACATCTTCCCCGCCCTCCTGTTCCTGATCGCCCTGACCGGCATCCTGATCCATATTTTCAGGCTTAACGCAATGCCCCAGGCTACATACATTTCCTACATGTTGCACCTGGGTTTCGAGGTTCCCATGGTGATCACATTCGTGGCCTTCTCGAAGTGGTCTCACCTGGCTTACAGGCCTATGGGACTCTTCTTTGCGAACCTGAAAAAGGCAGCCTTACAGAAGCAATATGAAACGCAGTTAGCTCCGGCTACATAAAATTCATTCACAATGGAAGAAAAAAGAATAGGCGTATATGTTTGCTGGTGCGGCACCAACATCTCCAAGATGGTAGATGTTGTAGGCGTGGCCGAAGAGGTTGGTAAGCTGCCCAATGTGGTGGTTTCCAAAAACTATAAATACATGTGTTCCGATCCCGGACAGGATCTGATCATCAAGGATATCAAAGAACACAAGCTGAACCGCGTGGTGGTCTCTGCATGTTCACCCCGCATTCACGAATTGACCTTCCGGAAAGCGCTTACGAACGCGGGACTAAATCCCTATATGTTCGAGATGGCCAACATCCGTGAACAGGTTTCCTGGGTACATACCGACCGGGAAGAAGCCACCAAAAAGGCAAAGTCCCTGGTTTTGGGCGCTGTTGCCCGGGTTGCATACCACGAAGCCCTTGACAAGCGTACCGTGGAGATCAACCCGGCTTCCCTCGTGATTGGCGGGGGTATCAGCGGACTCAGCGCTGCCCTTGAAATTGCCGATTCAGACAAGAAGGTTTACCTGCTTGAGAAGGAGGCACAACTGGGTGGTCATACGGCCAACATTGACCTGTGCTTCCCCCATATGATCCCGGCCCGGCAGATCCTCGGACCGAAAATCAAAAGGGTGGAGAATCATCCTAATATTGAAGTATTCAAAGATGCCGCAATTGAAGAAGTTTTCGGCTATATCGGAAACTTCAACGCGGATATCATGGCCAATGGAAAAAGCAGGAATATCGAGTTCGGTAACATCATTGTTGCTACGGGACTGAAACCGTTTGATCCCAGTTCGGTAGACCTGCACGGTTATGGAAAACTGCCCAATGTAGTCACCTCGGTAGAATTCGAGCGAATGTTGCAGTCAGGTAAGATCGAAACGAAGGATGGCAGGGAGCCGAAAAACATTGCCATTATCCACTGCGTGGGAAGCAGGAACAACGATTACCACGAGTACTGCTCGCGCACATGCTGCATGCTGGGACTAAAGTACGCGAACCAACTGCGGACCGCCCTGCCCGACTCCAACATTTATGAGATCTACGCGGATATGAGAAGTTTCGGAAAGGGATGCGAGGAAATGTATGCCGAAACCGCCAGGCGGAAAATCATGTTCCTTAATTTCGACCAGAGGGAAGGTATTCCCCAGATCACTAAAGCGCATCCGGAGGATTGCTGCGAAATGCTGATCGAGATGAAGGAAAGGCTCTCCAACACCAACATCGAAGTTCCGGCCGATATGGTTGTACTTCTCGTGGGAATGGAAGCCCGGGAAGATGCCAGGGATGTTGCCCATCAAGTCGGAGTGAGCAAATGCGGAAATGACTTCTTCATTGAGAGGCATCCCAAGCTTGATCCTGTGGCAACCACAACCGATGGGGTTTACATCGTCGGAAGCTGCCAGGGACCCAAGGACATCACCGATTCAATAGCCCAGGCCAGAGCAGCAGCAGCCCGCGTGCTGGCTACCATCACACAGGGCACGGTCGAGGTCGAAGTAACCACCGCTGTGGTCAACGAGGATATCTGCTGCGGCTGCCAGACCTGCGTAAACGTATGTCCTTACACAGCCATCAGCTATGACGAGGAGAAATCCGTCTCGGTCGTAAATGAGATCCTGTGCAAGGGATGCGGAACATGCGTTTCGGCCTGTCCGACCGGAGCGATCCGGGCAAGGCATTTCACCGACCAGCAGATCCTGTCGCAGATCAAGGGTCTGATGACAACCGAAATGACTGAAGTTTAAACCTGATCATTCAGAATAAATATAAATATTATGGAATTTCAACCAACCATCATTTCTTTCCTGTGTAACTGGTGTTCCTACACCGGCGCAGACCTGGCGGGCACATCGAGGATGAAATATGCACCCAATGTACGGGTCATCCGCGTAATGTGCTCCGGAAGGGTAGATCCGACTTTTGTACTTTCTGCATTCCAGGAGGGTGCTGACGGGGTACTGATCTGCGGCTGCCATCCGGGTGATTGCCATTATCACGAAGGAAACTATAAATGCCTCAGGCGATACCATCTTCTGCAAAAATACCTCCAGCAGATGGGTGTTCACAAGGACCGGCTCAGGCTTGCCTGGATCAGTGCCAGCGAGGGAAAACAGTTTGCTGACCTCGCCGATGAAATGACCGCGACGGTGACCGCCCTCGGACCTTGTAAAATCAAGGAAGTCATGGAAACATTAGCTTAATCTAATTCCCAATATCTTATGGAAGCAAAAGACAAAAATGCCAAACCAAAGATCAAGATGGCTGTCTACTGGGGATCTGCCTGCGGGGGATGCTGCGTATCCGTACTGGATGTACACGAAGCGCTGTTTGATGTAATAGCGGCGGCCGACCTGGTTTTCTGGCCGATTGCCCTGGACATCAAATACAAGGATGTCGAGGCCATGGCCGACCAGGAAATTGACCTGTGCCTGTACAACGGGGCCGTCAGAAACAGTGAGAATGAGCATATTGCCCACCTGCTACGCAAGAAAACAAAGATCCTTGTAGCGTATGGAAGCTGTGCCCACATGGGAGGTATCCCCGGACTCGGGAATTTCAGCAACCGGGAAGGGATCTTTGAAAGGATTTATCAAACCACAGAATCTACTGTCAATCCGGATAAGATAAGGCCACAGACTATAACCAAAGTCAAGGAAGGAGAGCTTACCCTCCCCGAGTTTTACAACGATGTACGGACCCTGGACCAGACCGTGGATGTGGATTATTACATGCCGGGGTGTCCGCCCCAGACAGAACGTCTGCTGGAAGTATTTACGGCCATCGTTACCGGGGCTGAGTTACCCCCAAAGGGATCGGTTATCGGCGCCTATGAAAAAACCCAGTGCGACGAATGCAAAAGGAAAAAGACCGAGAACAAGACCGTAAAGGAGTTCAAACGACCCATTGACATCGTAGATGACGGGGAAACCTGCTTCCTGGAGCAGGGGGTGATCTGTTTGGGTCCCGCTACCCGTGGTGGATGTGGAGTCCGCTGCATAGAAGGGAATGCCCCCTGCCGGGGATGTTACGGTCCGCCTGCCGATTCTCCTGATCCAGGAGCCAAGATGATGTCTGCCATCGGGACCATGATAGACTCCGACGATGAGGAGGAGATCCAGAAAATTGTTGAACAAATTGATGACCCGGCCGGGACATTTTACAGGTTTAGCCTGCCCGGCTCAATAATCAGAAGGAAATTGCTATGAAAAGAATAACTATTGATCCGATAACCAGGCTGGAAGGCCACGGCAAGATCGAGATTTTCCTGACCGACGAAGGAGATGTGGATAATGTATATTTCCAGGTCCCTGAACTCAGAGGATTCGAAAAATTCTGCGAAGGCCGGCCGGTCGAGGAGCTTTCACAGATCGTCACCAAGATCTGCGGTGTTTGCCCGGGCTGCCATCACATGGCTGCCGGGAAAGCAGCCGATGCAGTATATGGTGTGGAGCCGACACCCACGGCAAAAAAACTCCGTGAACTGTTCTATATGGCCCATTTTATACACAGCCATATCGCGCATTTCTATGTCCTGGCAGCGCCTGACTTTGTGGTCGGACCGACGGCCCCGCCCTCAGAGCGGAACATCCTCGGCGTGATCGCCAAGGTGGGCGTTGAGACCGGCACCGAGGTGATCAGGCAAAGAAGGATCGCACAGGAGATCCAGGCTCTTCTTGGCGGGCACCAGACCCACGTGGTCATGAATTTGCCCGGCGGCGTAAGAAAAGGATTAACGGAAGAAGAACGCGATGATATCGTGGAAAAGGCAAAAGGATTCATCGGGTTTTCTAAATTCTCCCTGCAGATCTTTGCCGATGTAGTGCTCGGGAACAAGGATTATGTTGACCTGATACTGAACGGTCCCTACTCACTGAAGTTGCATTCCATGGGAATGGTAGACGAGAATAACAAGGTTAATTTCTACGACGGGAAAGTCCGGGTAGTCGATACCGAAGGCAATGAACACTGCAAGTATGCCCCGGATGAGTACATGGACTTTATTGAAGAGCGTGTGGAACCATGGTCCTACCTGAAGTTTCCGTTCCTGAAAAAAATCGGGTGGAAAGGGTTTATCGAAGGACAAGACTCCGGGGTCTATCATGCAACACCCCTTTCAAGACTTAATGCAGCAGATGGCATGGCCACTCCGCTGGCCCAGGCCGAATACGAAAAGATGTACGAAACCCTGGGAGGAAAGCCCGTTCATGCAACCCTGGCCATGCATTGGGCCAGACTGATTGAATTATTGTATTCATCTGAAAGAGCCCTTGAACTCGCCGAGGATCCCGATATCACCGGGAAAAACCTGCGTACTCCCCTTGACAATGTCCCCAATGAAGGCGTTGGCATCGTTGAAGCCCAGAGGGGAACACTGACACACCATTACTGGACCGATAAGAAAGGGATTGTGACAAAAGTCAATATCATCGTGGGTACGACCAATAACAATGCGGCCATTTGCATGTCACTTAAAAAAGCAGCAGAAGGGCTTATCAAAAAAGGCGTAAAGGTTGACGACGGCATCCTGAACATGGTTGAGATGGCATTTCGCGCCTACGATCCCTGTTTTTCATGCGCTACGCATCACCAGAGGGGCAAGATGCCGCTGGTGGTCAATTTCAGGAATAAGGATGGCGAGATCATAAGATCTGCCAGCAGAGATTCATAAACCTGGAAAATGAATGATCGTTCAAACAGGATCCTCGTTCTTGGAACAGGAAACGACATCCAGCAGGATGTAAGCATACCGGTCAGGTTGACCAAAGACCTGGAAATCCTTATGCAGCCCGCAGGTATTGATTTTGAGAATACCTTTGTCGGGGGACTGGAACTGCTTGAATTCATTCACAGTTATAAAGGCATCGTATTTATCGATGCGATAAAGACGGAAGATGGAATCCCGGGACGCGTTCATGTTTTCACATTAGACAACTACCGGGAAACCCTGCATCTGTCCTGCCGTCATGATGTATCTTTCCATATGTCACTGAAGCTCGGGGAAACCCTGGGATTTGAAATATCGGATGAGATCCTGATTATCGGCATTGAAATCCTGGAAGACCTGGAATTCGGATCTGAACTCAGCAATGATCTAAAAAATCACTATCTTGGAATCCTCTCACAAGTAAGAAATCACATTGAAGAATTCAGCAGGAGAGTATTAATCAGAACATCGATATGAGCAGGTTTACCTCAAAAGGCATGTGGAGAATTCCAGGTACCGGGAAAAAGAAGAAAAAAGACAAAGCAGGTACTGAAGAGCCGATGATTGTAAAACAATGTTTTTGTCCCAACGGGCATAACCTTATAAACCCGAAAGTCAATGTACAGGGCCATCACGGCATCCTTCTAAAGGTCAAAAGAGGCAAGGATGAAGGATTCGTTGCCTTGAGCCCGGTCTGCGGAGACAAATCAAAATACACAATTGATATTGAACTTCACGAAGGAGAGGTCATTGAAATGCTTTGTCCCAAATGCAACGTTCCCCTTCCTATCTATGCACCCTGTGACTGCGGCGCTGACATGATCACCCTTTTCAGGGACAAACACGGTAATTTCTGCAATTGCATAGGCATCTGCAACCGTGTCGGGTGCAGTCACTCTGAAATAAAATGGGGGACCGAACTGTTTAACCTTTACCGAAGAAAAGGCGAAATCAGGGGTACCGAGGGATACATCTAATGAACGACTCGCTTCCTGGAATTATCATCACAGGAGCATCAGGTTTTATCGGCAGGCATTTTGTTGAACGAAATGCGACCCGGTACCGTATGTTCTGTCTTGCACGACCATCCCCAGTACGAACACACCAATGTGACCGGCACCCGGAATGTTCTGAAACTGGCCCAGTACCTTAATATCAAACGTTTTATATTTTCCAGTTCCCTGGCCGCCTCCAGGTTCAATTCCAGCCCGGACCAGTTCCTTGATGAACTGAGTCCCCCGGACGCCAACTACCCCTATGCCCGGAGTAAACGAAAAGCGGAAGAAATGATCCGCAATTACTCCACCCTGTTCCCCTGCACCATACTCAGGTTTGCTGCCGTGTACAGCGACTGGTGCGAATACCCTCCCCTCTTTGTATTCCTTTCCACGTGGCTGTCAAATAAATGGAATGCGAGGGTCCTTGGAGGCAAAGGCGAGTCCGGCATCACCTATATTCATATTACGGACCTGACTAAAATGATCCAGTCAGTCCTGAAGCAGTCGGATAACCTTCCCCGGCTTGCCACGTATGTCGCAAGTCCCAGTGGAACAGTTACGCATAATGAACTCTACGAAGCCGCTACCAAATATTTTTACGGCCGCCCGAGGAAAGCAATCAGGATGCCAAAGATCATAGCCCTGCCCGGAATTATCGCGCGTACCGCCCTTGGCGATCTGATAGGCGAGAGACCCTTCGAACGCCCATGGATGATGAAGTATATTGACAAAAAACTGGTGGTCAATGCAGCGCAGACTTATAAAACCCTTTCCTGGGAAACATCCCCGCGGAATGATATTCTGCGCCGCCTGCTGTTCATGATCGAAAATATGAAGAACCATTATGTGGACTGGACCGTAAAAAATGAAACAGCCCTGCGCAGAATATCGACCCGTTTCAATGTTAAAGCATACGAGGTCATGATGCGGCACCGTAATTTCATCATCAATAAAATGGTCGATCACATCTACAGTGAGAATAAGCGGGAAGAATTTGAACACTACAGGGCCATGGATAAGCTGGTCGTGAAATGGTACCTTACCATGCTCTATCAGCTCATGGCCACCAGTATTAAAGTAGGAGACCGTATCCTCATACGGAAATACACCCAGGCCATTGCAGTGCGCCGTTACAAATCCGGCTTCCCGGCTGACGAGGTGGTACGTTTCCTTTCTGATTTTGAGAAAATTATGCTCTCCGAATTACTCATAGACCCGGAAGCTCAGGAAACCAGGGAGCAATTATTCACAGCTGTCAGTATTGGTATCCAGCTGAGTATTGATGAAATTGAAGAATCCTTCGAAATGTTTGAATCAGACAGCGCCGGCCTGGTGCAGTTACCTGAATTTTTACCGTCCCTGCAAAATGTGGGCAGCCTTAAGAAGGTAATTACGGACCTTGAAGATACTTTCTTCGATTCCCTCGAACATGACCTTAGCAGAGACATTGAATTCATCCACGAACAAATACAACATTCGGAATAACATTACCGGCTATTCCCCACCCGATAGCATTCTGCGGTCGAACCAGACCAGGATCAGGAATATTCTCAGCAGTTTTTTAGTCTCAAATACCATTGTGAAAATTGTGACGAAACCTTATCGAATAAAGGTAAGATGAATTCCTGAAATATTGTTGAAAAAAATAAGCGGTTCACCCTTTAATTTTTACTGCTTCTAAATTGCTGAAAGCCTTTTACAAATCGGGCAAGAAGCATTTTTTTTGTGCTTGAAAAATTTTACTTTCGTTCCATCTTAACCAGTACATGATATTTTTTTGTGTTTTATTGTTATAATAATCACAATATATTACGGACATCTTATGACAATTCAGAATCGTATTAACCGCCTGCTCAGTTACAAACATTTACTGCACAGG
>JAUVKJ010000205.1 GCA_030592145.1 Bacteroides sp. | reverse complement strand
ATCAAAATTTGGTTACTGCCAAATTTTGCAGTGCCGTTTTAACAATGCCTGAGGTATGCAAATTTTGCAGTGCCGTTTTAACAATACCAGAAGCTTGCGAATTTTGCAGTGCCGTGTTTATCAATGCCTTCAGCAATGATTATTTTCTGCTAACGTATGAGAGGATACCAACGGCTTCGCCGGGTTTCCCGTCAAGGAAGGAAATGAAAACGTGGTAGATCCCGGTCTTCCTGCACATGAAATTGAAGGGATTGAACTCTTCCTTGGTGTCCTCAGAGTAAGAACTGAAGATCAACCGGTTACTGTCGTAAAGCTTGATTACAGCCTTGCTTTCGGAATTTTCTGTATCGCAAACAGAAAAACGGTAGATATTATTGCTGCTGAGTACCAGTGGGTACCGGGCAACCTGGGACCGGCCATTAACTGATTCTCCGAGTTTTACCTGGAAATCCTTCAGGTAAGTGGCATCTTCGCCGGCCTGGCTGGCACAAAGATCCACCAGTGCTTCGGGAGATTGTGCCGTAAGATTTCCGCTTACCCCAAGAATAAATCCGATCAGTATGTGAGTTATTATCCGTGCCATTTTATATTTCGATTAACTTGTTTCTGACTTCTTCTGTTATATTGATGATCCTTTCCATCTGTTCGTCCGTGATGTGAACGATGCTCCTTTCATTCTGTATGATCATGATCATGCCGTCAAGCTCTACCGTTTCCGGATCACCCATCTCGTAGGTGATCTTCACCTGGTCGAATTCAACCTTGATTTCGTTCAGAATATCGATTAGTTCCCTGACCTGTTTCTGGCTCTCGTATGCATTCAGGATCAGGAAAAGGTTATTCATGTTCAGTTTCTGCTCGCCGATCCTGTCGTACAGTGCAGGATCGGAATTCTCCTTTGCAACCTGTGTTGCCAGGTACATTCCTTCGACCCAGATCCCTGTGATCATAAGTGCGCTCAGGTGTCCTCGCTGTTTCTCCCGCAGATATGAGTCCATATTGTTAAAACTGTTCACGGAAATATACATCAGGGAATCCATATTTTCCCGGCTGGTGGCCAGGCGCTTCAGAGTGCTGAAATCAAAGAATTGCCCCACCCTGATCCCGTCAGCGAGCTTGTTAATGGAGGTAATATAGTCAACGATCTGAGTGTTTTTGCCATAGATGTTCAGGTACCCGAGGTCCGCGCCGAATACCCCGAGGATATATGCCATCTGGAAGCTGGTATTGTACCTGTCAACGTAATTCGTGGTAGCCAGGTAATCGATTGAAAACGGTGTGCCTATCTCCTTGATGAGGGCAGCCATCTCAATGGGGGATGATACATTCTGGACGATCTCATCCATAGCTTCATCCGAAATCTGAAGATCGGCCGCAATTACCAGCGAATCCGGCACGTCGAGGTCTGCGTCGGATAATTTTCCTTTCTTTGACTGGCAGGAGGAGATCAGGGCCAGTGACAACATTAGCAGCATTAAATTTCTGATCATGATTTATTTTATTAAAAGGGAACCCGGAAAGACAAAAATATAAATTAATATTTAAACTTTTCAGACAGATGTATCAATTTGTACAGAATATTGTAGTATAAAATTACGTAAAACAGGAGGGAAAGGAACCAGATGAAACCGATATTGAACCAGTAGGTGTCAATATATCTTCCGGCAAAGTATTTACTCGGGGCAAAAAAGTGTGAACGGAATGACAGCCAGCCTGATGGGAAGGGATCCAGGTAAATGGGATCGTTCTGCTGGATCAATTCATGCTGGTATTCAACCATTTTGTTCTTTTCATAAACCTTCCGGACATGATCCTCAACACTTTCGTTATGGTAATAATCCTTGAGCCGGTTATACAGGCCGGGCTGATTTTCCATATAATACAGGATGAGGTTTTCACGCTCGGTATTTGCCATAATGAACTCACGGGCATAATAATAATCCAGGATCTCCAGTTGAAGGGAAAGTTTATCAAGAAGTTCCCCGCTGATTTCTTCCGGGTTGAGGTTTGCAACCTGCTGGAATATTTTGCCGGGGACCAGCACGTTGAATTTCGAGATTTCATTCTGTAGTAAATTCAGGTCACCTGCCGTTTCAGACACCTGACCGGTCTTGTTAAATTCTTTTTCAACGAGTTCAAGCCTGCGGTTTAACTCGGGAAGCAGATATACCTGCTTGAAATCGGCGACGGATTCTGCTTTTTTGATCTTGTAGAATCTTTTATTAAAACGGTTGTCCTTAAACTGGTGGACCATGAGGGCCTCGTAAGACCATTTCGGGATCATGATCTCCGCGATCCAGGGCACCTTGTTCACGGACCCGACACTCCGGTTTAACTTGTCAAAACTGAACATCGCCCCGCTCAGCACCATCATGGGGATCATTAACATGGGAATAACTATGTAGATGGTGATGGCTGAATTAAATGCAGCCGAGACATTCAATCCAAGGATATTTGCGCATACTGCAGTGGAAAAAAGGGCCAGCCAGTATGCAAAGGTCATGCCCTCGATGCCAAGGATGGGATTGCCGATCAAAACAAACAGGATGGCCTGGATGGCTGAAATGAGCATCAGGATCACGACCTTTGAAAGCAGGTATCCCGACCGGCTGAGATTCAGGAACGATTCCCGCTTAAGCATTTTACGGTCGCGGAATATTTCTTCGGCACTGACGACCAGTCCCATAAAAAGCGCCACGATCAGGCTCATGAATATATAAATGGGAATGTTCTCGTTTTCCCTGAAAATGTAAACCTTCGAACCCGGATCTGCTATGTAGCGAATGATGTAGGAAAGGATGAGTCCCAGGACAGGAGTTACAAGCAGGGTCAGCGCAGCGTACTGCCGGTTGCTGATCTTCGAGAGAAAATCACGGATAAAGTATATACTGAACTGCTTGAACCAACCGGGTATTCTTAGGTTTGCAGGAGGTGAATCTTCAGCGACAGGCAGTGCTTCCTGAAACCGGTTCTTTTTGAACAGCTCCTCCCATTTTTCGGGAGGCACTTTCCTGGCATCGGTGTAATTGCCGAACTCGTCCACCACCCTTGACTCTATGATGTTGAATATCAGCTCTGAATTCACGTTGCCGCAGGTCTGGCATTCCCCGATCTCCGAATTGATCTGTGCATCCATCCGCTTGAAATACATGACCGCTTCAACCGGATTCCCGTAATAGATCATAGATCCGCCCAGGTCCATGAAGATGATCTTGTCAAACATCTTGTAGATCTCGGATGAGGGCTGGTGGATTACCACGAATACCAGTTTCCCCTTCAGGGCAAGCTCGCGAAGAAGGTCCATTACGTTCTCGGAATCCCTGCTTGAGAGTCCGGAGGTAGGCTCATCAACAAACAGGACAGAAGGTGCGCGAATAAGCTCAAGAGCGATATTCAGGCGTTTCCGCTGTCCCCCGCTGATCAGTTTGTTGAACGGATTGCCAACCTTCAGATCCCGTATATCCTGCAATCCAAGGTTTTTAAGGGTTTCGTTCACAAGCTCCCTGATCTTTTCCTCGCCGGCATCACGAAAGCATAGTTTTGCATTGTAATACAGGTTCTGAAAGACCGTAAGTTCTTCGATAAGCAGGTCATCCTGGGGGATCAGGCCGATCACACCCTGGAGTTTTTTCTTATCGCTATGCAGGTTTATTCCGTTGATCGTGACCGAACCGCTGGCCGGGGAAATGATCCCGCAAAGGTTATTGAGCAGGGTGGTCTTGCCGGAACCGCTGGCCCCCATGATACCGATCAGACTTCCCTGGCTCTCGGAGAATTCAATGTTTCTCAGGCCTGTATCCCCACCCGGGAAGCGGTATTGAAGTCCGGATACCCGGAAGGAAATCGCCTCCACCTTTTCCTCATGCATGTAATGGCTTGCAACATCACTGTAATACAGGGGTTGGCCCTTTGGCAGCTTTACCGTGCTGCCGTTGGCAAACAGGTAAATGTGGTTGGGATTGACAGACAGACCGTTCAGGTAGAGGTCTTTCGAACCGGTATAACGTATGAAGTAAAGTCCAACACCTGAAACCCGGAGGAATATAATATGACCGTCCAGCTTTTCCGAGCGCAGGTGCAGGGTATCCTTGTAACTGGTCTTCTGGTCATTGACCACCAGGATGTTCGCATCACAAA
>JAUVKJ010000262.1 GCA_030592145.1 Bacteroides sp. | reverse complement strand
CCGGCAGGTATCCCGGGGCAATATTGAATCCCCCGGAACCGTCGGTGGTAAGTACCATCCTGGCCGGGAACATACCACTGGCCGGTTTTCATGATTTTCTTTCCATCCTTATCAGCGGGAACCGCTTTAAGGGGAAAATGTCAGGCAAAGACGACAGGCTCCTTCCCTTCCTGGCAGAAAAACTCCTGTCTTTCGAGCCCCGGTTCGGGCCTTTCGTGCATTTCGAAGAATCCCGCCTGGGCAGCATGGATGCCATCATCGCTACAGGCAGCAACAACTCCTCCCGGTATTTCGAATACTACTTCGGCAAATATCCCCATATTTTCAGGCAGAACCGCAACGGTATCGCCCTGCTTACGGGAAAGGAATCCAGGAAAGAACTGATGGCACTGGCTGATGATGTATTCCTGTACTTCGGTATGGGCTGCCGGAATGTAGCCAAACTTTATGTTCCCAAAGGATATCGCTTCGATGACCTGTTCGAAGAAATGGAAAAATACCGGTATTTGATCGATCATCATAAATATGCAAATAACTACCAGTACCACAGATCGGTCTACCTGATGAACCGGATAGACCATCTTGATAACGGATTCTTACTCCTGCGACCTGACCCGGTCATTTCCTCCCCGGTCGGAACCCTCCATTATGAGTCCTATTCCAGTATCCGGGGACTGATCACCCGGATCCTTGGCCACGAAACTTCAATCCAGTGCATCGCGGGCCGTGAAACACCCGGGATACCCACGGTGGAATTCGGCAGGACACAACATCCGGAGCTCTGGGATTATGCCGATAATATGGATACTTTAAATTTTTTGATTAACTTGTCTAAAAACCCAGGACATGGTCCTCAAGTTCAGGTTAATATCAAATGAACAGGATGACTTCATCCGTGATTTTGAAATCCTGGCCGAACAGACCTTCTTTCATCTCCATATGGCCGTTCAGGATAATCTGCATTTTGATAAATCGCAGATCGCATCCTTTTTCATCTGTAGCCAGGATTGGATAAAAGAGCAGGAAATCACGCTTTTTGAGCTTTCGGATGAGGAATCCGCGAAAGTGATCACGATGGAAAATGCCAGGGTGGGAGACTATATCCCGGAGATACATGACAAAATGATCTATGTTTTCGATGTTTTCAATGAACGCCTGTTCTTCATTGAACTCATTGAAAAGAACAAGCAGGAACCCTCAAAGCAATATCCCCTGTGCTGCTTCGAACAGGGACAGGCTCCGCAGCAGGTCTATATGGACCAGCTATTCATATCACCCAATAACGGTGACAGTCCCCTGCCGGATGATCCGGACAACCTGAACTACGACTCACAATTATTCGACGACTACATCCCGGATGAAGATTAGCAGGGCAGTTTTCATAGTCGGACCGACGGGGGTGGGAAAAACAGATCTGGCCATTCAGGTGGCTGAATCTCTCCGTACAGAGATCATCTCCGCTGATTCCCGCCAGGTCTACAAGGAACTGAGCATCGGAACAGCCGTACCCGGAGAAAAACAGCTTAAAAGGGTAAAACATCACCTTGTCCGGCACCGCCCGGTCAGGGAATACTACAATGCCAGCATGTACGAAGAGGAGGCTCTGGAGACGATGAGAAGCCTTTTTGGAAAATATCCTGAAGTGGTAATTGCCGGGGGCTCCGGCCTGTATATCCAGGCCATCTGTGAAGGCATAGATGATATCCCGGCGGTAGATCCGGAAATACGGGAATCACTGATTGAAAGAATGGACCGGGAAGGGATCGAAAGCCTCCGGTTTGAACTGAAAAAACTGGATCCCGGGACTTACCGCAACATAGATTTAAAAAACCCTAAACGGATTCTGAAGGCCCTGGAAGTAAGCCTGAGTACAGGCAGGCCTTATTCCAGCTATCTGACCCGTAAAAAAAAGGAGCGTGATTTCCTTATCCTGAAAATAGGCCTGAACATGGAGCGTGAACTACTTTACGAAAGGATCAATCAACGGGTGGATGCAATGATGGAGAAGGGCCTCCTCGATGAGGTAAGGAACTGCCTTCAATACCGACACCTGAATGCATTGAATACCGTAGGGTACAAGGAATTATTCGAGCACCTGGACGGCCGCCTGTCAGAGCAGGAAGCCGTTCAACTGATCAAACGGAACAGCCGGGGGTATGCCCGGAGGCAGCTGACATGGTTCAACAGAGACCCTGACATAACCTGGTTCAGGCCTGATCAGACAGATGAAATAATCAAATACATTAAGAATGATACCGGACACAAAAATTAAATATACCATCCGTGTGTATATGCTGATCGTAAACGAGCGTTTGGAGATCCTTCTGAGCGATGAATACCAGCTGGACATGAAAATGGTAAAATTCCCGGGGGGCGGGATGGAGTATGGCGAGGGCAGCATCGATTGCCTGCAGAGGGAAGCAATGGAGGAATTCGGGCAATCCCTTGCGAACATTCTACACTTCTATACCACCGACTATTACCAGAAAGCCCTTTTTTTTGATGACCATCAGCTGATCAGTATATACTACCTGGCAAATCTTACCGAACCCCTGCGGATCAGGGTATCGGACAGGCCCTTTGATTTCCCCGAATTAATAAACGGACAGCAATCCTTCCGCTGGGTTTCCCTGAAAGATATTCAGGAAAATGACCTGACATTTCCGGTCGACAGGAAAGTGATCGGCCTTTTAAAGCGCGGGCAGTTGAGATAAATATCTAATGATGTATACCGCTTTGGCGATAGTTATTCCTTGTCTGTCAGTTCTTTCTGAATCTTCTTTGGAAGTGTGGAAACAACTAAACTGTATGAATTTTTAATCCATTCTTTGATTTGTTTGTCAGGAATTGTTCCATCCATCTTAATACTATTCCAATGCTTCTTATTCATATAGTAACCGGGAATAACAGCTTCAAATTGCTCTCTTAATAGTATTGCTTTTTCGGGTTCACATTTAACATTTATTAGTTCAAAGGTCTCAATATTTGTTGAGCCAAACATTTTTCCTTTGATTGTAAAAACCAAAGTCTTTTCGTCAAACGGCATTCCTTCTTCTGCTTCTTTTAAAGACAAACAAAATGTTCTGTAATCTTCGATATTCATAATGATTTATATTTATTCAAGAATGTCTGAAAAAGTAAGAATAAAACCATTGATATCCATAATGGCAAACTCATTTGCTCCGTATAATGTTTTATGCATTGGAATTATTACCATGGTTTTGTCTTTTATTGTTTCATACCATTTTTGTAATTCTTCAACTTGTATGTAAAGAGTTAAAGCACCGCCTTTTTCATAGTTTTCAAGTTCCTTGTATTCTGCTTTGATTGATGTGTCTTTTTGAAACATAAACATTACATTTCCTGATTTTACAAACCCCCAATCAAATGTTCCCTTTTCCGGAACTGTTTGTAATAAAGAAAACCT
>JAUVKJ010000124.1 GCA_030592145.1 Bacteroides sp. | reverse complement strand
AGGATGGCATCCGGCCTTCCTTCGGCAGAGATCAGAACGGTTCCCCGGGTAATGAAGCGGCAACCGATCTCTTTCCACAGGGGACTGGTGATTTCTCTTGTGTAAGCAACTCCATTACGGTTTACACCGCTTGCTATACCTTCAATGTACCAGATGTCGTCGCGGGTATCCCATCTTGATTCTTCCCCTTCCACGAATGTCCGGGTCCGGCTTACCTGCTTGGTGATCACGGTATTATCGGGTGTGGTGACTTTTCCGCTGTCGAGCATAATGGAAAAATAGATCTTCCCTGCGTAATCACCTTCCAGGTGACGTCCTTCGTTGGTAACGGTGCGGACTCCCTCAACCTTGTGGTCATTGACATAGAAATCTTCGAAAGTCACTGTTCTCATGGAACCTTCCAGCCACATGGGACCGGAAACGTTGATGATGATCTTTCCCTTGCGGGTCCTTTGACCTATGGTGCATCCCTCCCCGTAATCTATAGTAATCACACGGGGCCAGAAAGACCCTTCGGGCTGGTCTACGGTAATGACCTTGCAGGTCTCAAAAATTTCCAGTCCTGATTTCAGGGAAGGCATTACATATCCGATCATGTCCATGGTATTCATTACCGCGTCCACTTCAGAAAATACATCATCAAAGGCCATATCCATAATGGCATCATCCTCAGCAGTGACAACGTCCAGAGTTTCAATGCTTTTGTTCTTTTCACAGGAGACCATGATGATCATCCCGAACAATACAATTGATAATAATGAAATTAAATTCTTTCTTTTCATGACATAAAGTTTAATTGGTTTTTCATCTGTAATACACATAAAACCAGATTTACCCCTACGCGTTGAAGGAATTTATTAAAATTTTACATCTTTGCCTGCTTAAACAGGTAAGCTGGATATGGAGAGAACAAAGGCCGGGGTATACATCAGTGTAATCGGGGCCATGGTCATGTGGAGCATGACCTTTGTCTGGTTCAAGATCGTTAATGAGGTATATCCGCCCTTTGCCATAGTCTTCCTGAGACTGCTGGCTGCCACACTGATCATGCTTGGCATTGCAGGATTTACCTCCGTTCTGCAAAAAATACAGAGACGCGATATACCAAGCTTCCTCATCCTGGCATTGATCTACCCTTTTGTCTATTTCATTGCAGAAAGCATTGGCCTGACAAAGATCTCTGCATCCCTGGCGGCGGTGATCCTTGCAATGATCCCTCTTTTTGTCCCCATTGGCGCTTACCTGCTATTGAATGAACGTGTTACTGTGCCCAATATCCTGGGTATACTGATCTCCTTCCTGGGGGTTTTGATCGTTATCATGAACCTTGATTTCTCCCTGAATGCAGAACCTGCAGGGATCTTTCTGATGCTGCTGGCGGTGTTGTGTGCCGTTGGGTACACACTGTTGGTAAAGAAACTCACGCATCGGTACAATGTTTACAGCATCACAACCTACCAGAACATTTTCGGTACACTGATGTTTCTTCCCCTGTTCCTTGTGTTTGATCTACAGGATTTTGCGGCCGCCGGGCATACGATGAAGGCCATTCTGAACCTCGGATACCTGGCCATATTCGGATCCTCGATCGCTTTTATCCTGTTTAATTACAGTATAAAGACCATCGGAGCCATCCGCACCGAGACATTTACCAACCTGATCCCGGTACTTACTGCCGTTTTTGCCTATTTCATGCTGGGAGAGGAACTGGGGCTGAAAAAGATCATCGGCATTATGGTGGTTCTCACCGGTCTGTTCATTTCCCAGGTTAAGTCCCGCAAAAAACCCTATGACCATTTGCACGCTCCCTGAACCGCAACAGAAAATAAAATATCATTTTTAGCGTTATTATTTCTAAATTCCCTGCATGTTCAGGATCACACGAAGTGCGTCTTTCTTAATACTTCTTTCTGTTTCCCTGCAGGCAGCCGGACAGCTGGGAGGGAATTCCACCTACGCATTCCTGAACCTGACCCATTCTGCGCGTGTCGCTTCCCTGGGCGGGAAGGTGGTGAGCATCCATGACGACGACCTTAATCTGCCTTTTCACAATCCTGCGACCCTGCATGAAGGGATGTCCAACCAGCTGGTGCTTAATTATGTGAACTATTTCTCGGACATTAATTTCGGTTATGTATCCTATGCAAGGCATTTCGACAGGGCTGGAGATTTCGCGCTGGGATTGAATTACATTAATTACGGAAAATTCATAGCGGCAGACAGGGTCGGAAACATCACCGGCGAATTCAGGGCTGCTGAATATTCCTTCAACATGATCTTTTCAAGGGCCCTTGACAGCTCGTTCAGGATAGGGGTCAATGCAAAACCGGTTTATTCGGTACTGGAATCCTACCACTCATTCGGGCTGCTGGCTGACATCGGGCTGATGTATACGAGCAGGGACAGGTTGTTTTCCGCGGGACTCGTTTTCCGGAATGCAGGCTTCCAGGTAAAACCCTATCACGATGGTCACAGGGAACCTGTTCCCTTTGAAATACTCCTCGGGATTTCACAAAAACTGAAGCATGCCCCGTTTCGTTTTTCCATTGTTGCGCATAACCTGCAGAAGCCGGATCTCACTTATACCGACCCGGCAAAAAAAACAGAAGATTTCGATCCCGTCACCGGGGAATCATTACCGGAGAACAAGTGGGAAAAGCTTGGTGACAATATCATGCGTCATCTTATTTTCGGGGTGGAATTTACCCCACTGGAAAATTTCTTCCTGAGAGCCGGTTATAACTACCAGCGCAGGCAGGAGTTGAAGATTTCCTCCCGTACCGCCATGGTAGGCTTCTCATGGGGCTTTGGCATCCGGATCTCCAAATTCCATCTGAGTTATGGAAGAGCCAGCTACCACCTGGCAGGGGCCTCCAATCATTTTTCCATTTCAACCGATATTTCCTCCTTCTACCGCAAACAGAATTGATTGTTTTCCGGTAATTCCCGATGTTTCGTAAATTAGCATCCTTACATTTTGGAAAACAGATGAAGAAAACAGAGGATCTGGTTATTGCGATCGACGGGCATTCCTCGGGCGGTAAAAGCACTTTCGCAAAGGCCATCGCGGAAAAACTTGGACTAACCTATGTTGACAGCGGTGCCATGTACAGGGCTGTAGCTCTGTATGTTCTTGAAAACGAATTGATTATAGATGACAGGATCAGGAAGGAGGAGCTGGTTAAGCAACTCGGAAGGATTGAAATCAAGATCGGGTTCAATGATCAGAAAAAGATCTACGAAACCTGGCTGAACGGCAGGAACATTGAGGATGTTATAAGGGGGGTAGAGGTTTCGAAATGGGCGAGTACGGTAAGCGCTATCCCCGAAGTTCGCACAGCCATGGTAAACCTTCAGAGGAAGATATCTGAAAACAGGGGAGTGGTCATGGATGGCCGGGACATTGGTACGGTTGTTTTCCCCCGGGCGGATATCAAGATCTTTCTTACAGCTAACCCTGATATCAGGGCACAGAGAAGGTATGATGAAATGATCGAAAAGGGACTTCCGGCAAGCTATGAGGAGGTCCTTGAAAATATAATGCTCCGTGACCATCAGGATTCAACCCGGGAGGCGAGTCCCCTGACCCGGGCTGACGATGCCGTCGACCTGGATAACTCGGAAATGACCGTGGAAAAACAGATGGAATGGTTTGAAAGGCTTCTTGAAAGCAAAAAACAGGAAAACCTATGATCAGGATTGATGTGGATGAACAATCCGGTTTCTGCACCGGGGTGATTAAGGCCGTAAATGCAGCGGAAAATCATCTTGTGGGCAATAACGAACTTTGCTCCCTGGGTGAGCTTGTCCACAATCCTGAAGAGGTGAAGAGGCTGAAGGGCAGGGGACTGAACCCCGTGACTTACGAGGAATTTGACAGGCTGAAAAACACTACGGTACTGATCCGTGCCCATGGCGAACCTCCCGAAACCTACCGGAAAGGCAAGGAGAAGAATATACGCTTCATTGATGCCACCTGTCCCATAGTAAAAAAATTGCAGAAACAGATTAGGGATTGTTATACCGCTTTACGCGGGAAGGAGGGAAGCATACTTATTTTTGGCAAGTCAAGCCACCCGGAGATCAGGGCATTGCTCGGACAGACCGATGGAAATGCTATTGTTGCGAGAGACCCGGGGGAATTGGCCGCACTTGAACTGAAGTCACCCGTTTTTCTTTTTTCACAGACCACTATGAACCTCCGGGAATACGATTTTTTCCATGAATCACTAAGGAATAGGATGAGTGAGTTGGGCCTGGATCCTGAAGGGGACCTGCATATATACGATACAGTTTGCAGGCAGGTCTCATCCAGGGAAAAATACCTGGAAGATTTTGTTTCCCGTTACAACCTGGTTTTGTTCGTCAGCGGGAAGGAAAGTTCAAACGGGAAGGCCCTTTACAAGGTCTGCAGGGAAATCAACAAAAATACCCATTTCATTAGCAGTCCCGGAGAATCAGATGCTTATCCCCTTGAGGGGATCGTGAGCATCGGCATCTGCGGAGCCACATCCACCCCTCGCTGGCTCCTGTCTGACGTGAAGGCAAGACTCCGGGAAAGAATAAACATCACCGGGAGATAATTTTTAATCGCTTAGGGCTTAGTTCCCCTAAAAATTGCTTATTTTTGGTTTTTTTCAAAAAAGGAATTAATTTGGCATTATATATCTGAAAACCAATAATTTATGGCTAAGATAAAAAAGATAGGAGTCCTGACTTCCGGGGGTGATGCCCCGGGGATGAATGCGGCTATCAGGGGGGTCACCCGTACAGCTGTTTACAACCGACTGAAGGTGATAGGTATACGGCATGGATACGAAGGGATGATCCACGGGCATTTCAAGGAACTCAAGGCCTATAGTGTCAGCGATATCATCCAGAGAGGTGGAACCATTCTGAAAACAGCCAGGAGCAAGGCATTCCGGACCATTGACGGCAGAAAGCAGGCATACGAGAAGCTGAAAGCCGAGGGAATTAACGCAGTTGTCGTGATCGGCGGAGATGGCACCCTGGCCGGGGCGCGGCAGTTTTCAGAAGAATTTGATATATCCTTTGTCGGTATCCCCGGAACCATTGATAATGACATCTACGGAACAGATTATACCATTGGATACGATACAGCGCTGAATACTGTTGTTGAAGCCATTGACAAGATCAGGGATACGGCAAGTTCTCACAACCGTCTTTTCTTCATCGAGGTAATGGGCCGTGATGCCGGTTTCATTGCCTATCGCAGCGGTATTGCCTGTGGTGCAGAAGCCATCCTGGTCCCCGAGATGAAAGGACAGGTCGAAAACCTCAGGGATTTCCTGGAAAAGGGTTTCAAACGGCGGAAATCAGCCAATATTATCATTGTTGCCGAAGGCGATGAATCAGGGGGCGCTTTTGCCATTGCAAAAAAAGTAAAGAAGGATTTTACGGATTACGATGTGAGGGTTTCCATACTGGGACATATACAGAGGGGAGGAACCCCGTCGGCGTATGACCGTGTGACAGCAAGTTTGTTCGGGCACGCTGCAGTAGTAGCCCTCCTCGACGATCAAAAATCTGTCATGATCGGAATGGTCAACGGCGAGATCAGCCATTGCACCTTCAATAGGGCGATCAAGAAAAATAAGACCATTGATCTTGAAAAACTTGACATTGCAGAGATCCTCTCTGTTTAGAACAGCTTACTTCTTCAGGATCAGTCTCTTTTTTGTATATAGTAGATTGCCGCTCCATCGATGCCCGAAATAGCAATGTACGCAGAAGTAATTTTACCTGTTCCGGTACCCACGGTTTTTACCTACCGCATTCCGGAAGGAGTGGAGGTACAGCCCGGCATGAGGGTACAGGTGCCCCTCGGTCATCAATCC
>JAUVKJ010000226.1 GCA_030592145.1 Bacteroides sp. | reverse complement strand
TCCAAGCAATTCCGTGGTCATTCTCCGGTTAAGCGGAATGGAAGTCCCGAAACCCGCACCTGCCCCAAGGGGATTCTGGCTGGCTACTTTATAGGCTCCATGGAAAATGATCATGTCGTCGGTCATGTCCTCAGCAAATGAACTGAACCAGAGTCCGAAACTTGCCGGCATTGCCACCTGGAAATGTGTGTAACCGGGCATTAAGAGTTCCCCGTACTTTTTTGCAAGCATCATCAGCGCATTAAACAGGTCCTCGCCTGCGTGGGCAATCTTTCGTATCTCATCCCGTACGAACATGTGCAGGTCTACCGCCACCTGGTCGTTGCGTGAGCGCCCGGTATGTACCTTTTTGCCGGTATCTCCGAGGCGTTCAGTAAGGATCTTTTCTACCTGTGAATGCACATCCTCCACGCCCGGTTCAATACTGAATTTTTTTTCCTCTATGGCTTTAAGAATTTCGAGGAGCCCGGATCTCAGATCGTTCTTCTCCTGTTCATTCAGGATCCCGATGGAATGTAACATCCCGGCATGCGCAAGGGTACCGAGCACATCATACCGGGCAAGGCAAAGGTCAAGTTCCCGGTCCCTGCCGATCGTAAATTCCTCGATCTCCTTATTTATTGAGACACCTTTTTCCCAGAGTTTTTTCATAGCTCACTGCTTTTTAATAGTCATCCTGAATTTATTTCAGGATCTTTCCCCTTTCAGATCCCAAACCAAGTTTGGGATGACACTTTAGTTTGGGATGACACTTTAACTTAATTTTAATCCGTCCAGCAATTGTATATAGGTGATGATCCCCTGCCTGATTTCGTCTTTTGTGATGAATTCGTCGGCCGTATGCGAGCGGCTCCAATCTCCCGGACCGATCTTAAGAGTTGTAAAGGGCATAAGCGTCTGATCCGAGAGGGTCGGTGAACCGTATGCCTCCAGTCCAAGTTCAAGTCCACGTTGAACCAGCGGATGATCTTCCGGTATCAAAGAAGGGTTCAGCCTGAAAGAGCGGGCTTTCACTTCGCTTGATACATTCTCCCGTATAACCCTGAATACCGATTTGTTGTCATAACATTCATTGCTGCGGACATCCACTACAAAACGGCATGCATCAGGCACAACATTGTGTTGCGTACCTGCTTCTATCCCGGTAACCTGCATGCTTACGCCCCCCAGCCAGGGAGAGCTTTTCTCAAAACTGAAATTCCGGAACCATTCCAGGTCTTTCATGGCTTGATAGATCGCGTTGGTTCCCATTCCGGAGGCTGCATGCGCACTGCTTCCCTTACTGAGACAGTCGAGCACCATCAGGCCTTTTTCAGCAACAGCCATTTTACACGATGTGGGTTCACCCACGATGCCAAGGTCGATCACGCCCAGTTTTTCCAGTATGCAGGATACTCCTTTTTCGCCCGATATCTCCTCTTCTGCAGTAGCGGCAAAAATAAGGTTATAGGAAAGCTTGTCCTGTTCAGTGTAATAAAGAAAAGTCACCAGCAGGGATACAAGAGCTCCGCCTGCATCGTTGCTCCCAAGTCCATAAATTATGGATTCCTTCATCAAGGGGAAATATGGATCACACGTCCATCCTTCGACCGGTTTAACCGTATCCAGGTGTGAATTTAACAGTATGGTAGGCAACTTATCGGATACATGGTGGCGGACCCAGACATTATTGTTTAGGCGCAAGGTTCTTTGCCCCCACTCCTCAAGACATCCTTCCACCCAGTCGGCTATTCGTTTTTCTTCGCGGCTTACGGACGGGATGGATATCATTTCCCTGATCAGCTGAATCGCCAGCTCATAACATGCATCCGGTTCCATAATGTTTATTTCAATTTCTCAATCTCGTTATACGAGGTGATAATGCCCTTGATCACCGCCGAGCTCAGTCCGAAATGCTCCATTTCGTTCAGTCCCGCGATAGTACAGCCCATGGGGGTTGTCACCTTGTCAATCTCATCTTCCGGATGATTCCCGGTTTCAAGCAGGAGCGAGGCTGCCCCGCGGGCGGTCTGGGCGGCAATGAGCTGCGCCTCTTCGGCATGGAATCCTACCTGTATCCCTCCCTGGGAAGCAGCACGGATAAACCGCATAAAATAGGCAATGCCACAGGCGCCGAGGATGGTCGCAGCAGCCATCAGTTTTTCCCTGATCACCATGGTGCTGCCAAGCTGGTCAAAAACTTCCTGTACCTTTTCAAGGGCTCCGTCACTGCCCTCATGTGTGGCAAGGCAGGTCATGGATTCACCGATTGAAATGGCGGTATTGGGCATTACCCTTACCACGGGAACCGGAACTCCGATTAATTCCCTGATGTCCTGTACCTCGTATGCAGTGACGACGGTGGCAATAATATGTTTTACCGGATCCACCACATCACGTATCTCCGCGACCAGGTCCTTTACCTGTGTGGGCTGCACACAAAGAATTATAATGGAGGATCTCCTTACGGCTTCGGCATTATCGCTGGTAACTAAGATTCCTTCCTTTTTCAGGCCTTCAAGGCGTGGCAGGTTGCGGCGCGTAACCACGAGATCCGATGCCGCTAATTTACCTGAAGCCAGTAGTCCCCTGGCTATGGCTTTCCCGATATTTCCTCCTCCGAGGATTGCAATTTTTTTGTCCATATTCTTATTTATTAATATGAGAATGGATGAATGGAATGGTAAATCCTGGATGAATTTCCGAAGATCTTTGTAAATCCTTTCACATCCTCCCCGCTCCAGTCATCATGTGTTTCGCCGTAGATTGCCCCGGAGGCTTTCATCAGGTCATGTTCTGATTCCACCCCTGTTACATCAAACGCATAGGGTCGCAGGGTAATAAATACCTTGCCTGTAACGAACTGCTGGGTTTCTTCCAGGAACTTTTCGATGTTTCGCATGACAGGATCCAGGTATTGTCCCTCGTGGAGCATCATCCCGTACCATTCCGAAAGCTGGTCTTTCCAGTATGCCTGCCATTTCCCCAGGGTATGCTTTTCGAGTTCCTGGTGGGCACGGATAATAATGACCGGGGCTGCTGCTTCAAAGCCAACCCGGCCTTTTATCCCGATAATGGTTTCACCTACATGTATGCCGCGCCCTATGGCAAAGGCAGTAGCTTTATCGTATATTTCCCGGATGCTTTCTATTCCCCCGGTCAATTCTCCCCGGTTAAATTCAACGCTTATTCTTAGCGGGTCCTTTTCCTTCAACTGCGATGGAAAAGCCTCTTCCGGCAATCCCTCCGATGAGGTAAGAGTTTCCTTTCCCCCGACGGAAGTCCCCCACAATCCCTGGTTAATACTGTAGGCATGCTTCTCGAAGGATCCCTGGAACCCGGCTTTCTTTAGATAGTCAACCTCCTTTTCACGCGAAAGGCTGAGTTCACGTATGGGGGCCAGCACCTCCATATCCGGGACCAGCACCTGGAAGATCATCTCAAAGCGTACCTGGTCGTTGCCGGCTCCCGTACTTCCGTGTGCCAGTATCCCTATGCCTTCCCTGCGGGCATACTCCGCCACAGCCATGGCCTGAAAGGTTCTTTCCGAACTTACAGACATAGGATAGTGCCGGTTCCGCATCATGTTCCCGTACACCATGTACCGGATACACTTCTTGTAGTAATCCGCTGATACATCTATGTTTTCATGCCTGGCTACCCCGAGTTTCAGTGCATGCTGTCTTATCTCTTCCTCTTCTGTAGTGCTAAATCCGCCTGTATTGATAAATACCGAGTGCACTTCCATGTTCTTCTCCCGGCTCAGGTACTTCACGCAGAACGAGGTATCGAGTCCGCCGCTAAATGCTAATGCTACTTTCTTCTTCATTTATTAGATTTTTTTTCGTTTCCGGACAGGAAGGG
>JAUVKJ010000204.1 GCA_030592145.1 Bacteroides sp. | reverse complement strand
ATGAGGCCGGACAGACCAATAACCAGCTGGCCGTGCCCCTGATCCTTACACCGACGATTAACGCTTCCGATGTAACTGAGCCGGAGAGGGCAAGCGTGGAGCAGGTCTATGCACAGGCCATCTCGGATCTGACCGAGGCAGAAACCCTATTGACGACTTTTGAAGGGAATGATGGATACATGTCTACTTATGCAGCCTCGGCTTACCTTTCAAGGATCTACCTGCAACAGGGCCGGTACGCGGAGGCAGCTATGAAGGCGGACCGGGTGATACAGTCCGGTTTGTACGCCCTTGAATCTGACCCTTTGATGGCTTTTAATAACAAAGCATTCGTCGCAGAGGATGTCTTTGCAATCAGGCAGAATGAGACCAGTAATTACGGTGAAAATAATGAGGGATTGGCAACACATTATGCATCCCTGGCCGGACAGGGCCGTGGTGATATCGACATCACCCAGAATTTTCTGGACAACTTTGATGCCAACGACCTCAGGGGAAGTTTGATGACTGAAACGGTTCCCGGTGTTACCCAGATTGATAATGTCACTGGTATGTATTACATCGGGATCTCTGACCTGGGCAGCGGGGGAATCACCACGGCAAAGTATGGAGACAGCCGCCGGAATTTCCCGGTGATCCGGCTCGCTGAAATGTATGTAACCCGTGCAGAGGGCAATTTCGAAGCTGGAACTACAACGGGAGCCACACCCCTGGAGGACATTAATGTCATTCGCAACAGGTCGGGTGCACCCGTCCACGGCAGTGTTGACCAGGATGCAATCCGAATGGAAAGGTACATGGAGCTCTGCTGGGAAGGCTTCCGCTTGCATGATCTGAAACGCTGGAAACAGGATGTCGGTGTTGATCCCTACGATGCAGGGAACCTGATCTTCCCCATCCCCGAACGGGAAATGGAAGCCAATGACAAACTGGTTCAGAACGATTATTACACAGGAGGCTAGAGATCCATTGCCGGATGTTTTCTTGTGTAGGGGCCAACTCTTAGGAGTCGGCCCCATTTTTTTTAAAAAAATGTTTTACAACTCATAGGCAGCAACTTCAAATTTCATTCTCCTGAGTAAATTAGTTCCCTGAAAAAGTACCCATTCTGCAATGCAAAATATTCTCATCCTCGGAGCCGGACTTTCCGCCTCAACCTGTATCAAATACCTGCTCGATCATTCCCGTGAGCAGCAATGGAAAATCACCCTGGGCGACATCAATGAAGAACTGGCCCGGCAAAAGATCGGGGCACATCCCAACGGAAAAGCAATAGAATTTGATGTTTTTAATGACACCCAAAGAGACCGCCTGATCTCAGGGGCTGATATTGTCATCTCCATGCTGCCTTCCCGAATGCATACCATGGTGGCGGAAAGTTGCGTAAAGAACAGCAGGCACCTGGTCACAGCATCCTATGTTTCGGAAGAGATCAGGAAGCTCGACAGGGAGGCCGCCGATAAGGAATTATTGTTTCTTAACGAGATCGGCGTGGATCCCGGGATCGACCATATGTCTGCCATGAGGGTGCTGGACAGGATCCGCTCCCTGGGAGGAAAGCCGGATATTTTTGAATCCAACACGGGTGGATTGGTAGCACCGGGTTCGGACAATAATCCCTGGAACTACAAGTTCACCTGGAATCCGCGGAATGTGGTCCTGGCTGGACAGGCCGGGGCCAGGTTCCTGCATAACGGAAAATTCAAGTACATCCCCTACCACAAATTGTTTCAAAGGTACGAGATCATAAAGATCCTCGACCTGGGTGAATTCGAGGTATATCCCAACCGTGATTCCCTGACTTACCAGGAAGAATACGGACTCCATGAGATATCGACCATGTTTCGGGGAACCATCCGCAGAAAAGGTTTCTGCGATGCATGGAATGCCCTGGTACAGCTGGGCGCTACGGATGATTCCTACCTGGTGGAATTCCCGGGTAATATGACCTACCGTGATTTTACCAACAGTTTCCTTGCATATAATATTGTAGATCCGGTTGAGACAAAGCTTGTAAGATACCTGGATCTTGATCCCGGTGGTATGGTCATGAAAAAGCTGGAATGGCTGGGGCTTTTTGAACGAAGATCAGCAGCCGTTCAGGACCAGACTCCTGCCAGGGTCCTTCAATCCCTGCTGGTTGAAAAGCTTAAGCTGGATCCGGGCGACAAAGACATGATCGTAATGCAGCACCAGTTTGAATATCTACTGGATAAACAGCGTCACAGGATCGTGTCATCCATGTCAATTATGGGTAAGGACAGAGTCCATACGGCCATGTCGATAACCGTAGGACTTCCGGTAGCCATTGCCGCCAAGCTGATCCTGCAGGGCAAGATCCGGTTAAGGGGAGTTCAGATTCCGATCCACAGGGAGATCTACGAGCCTGTAATGAATGAACTTGAGGAGTACGGGATCCTGTTTACGGAAGAATAAGCGATCAGTGGGTTGCCGATACATTTACCAGATCTGAATGTCATCAGGAAATGATCTGACCGTCTTTCAGGCGGATCATGCGGTCTGACATGCCGGCGAGCTCCTTATCGTGGGTCACGATCACAAAGGTCTGTTTGAATTTTTCACGCAGAACAAAAAACATTTCATGCAGTTCCGTTTTGTTCTGGCTGTCAAGGTTTCCCGACGGTTCATCCGCCAGGATAACGGCCGGATCATTTACCAGGGCCCGGGCCACCGCTACCCGTTGCTGTTCTCCTCCCGATAATTCCTTTGGCTTATGCTCAAGCCGCTCCTGGAGTCCGAGGAAGGTCAACAGTTCCTTTGCCCTGACCTCGACCTCCTTTTTTGAACGCCGTGCAATAAAGCCCGGGATACAAACATTTTCAAAGGCTGTGAATTCCGGCAGGAGATGGTGGAACTGGAATACAAAGCCAATCTTCCGGTTCCGGAACCGGGCCATTTGCTTTTCACGCAGGGAATCAATGTCGGTATCTCCGATCCAGACCTTTCCCTGATCCTTCTGCATCAGTGTGCCTATGATCTGAAGCAGGGTGGTTTTCCCCGCCCCGCTGGCACCAACGATGGAGATGATCTCCCCTTCCCCGATCTCCAGGTCAATTCCCTTCAGTACCTGCAGGTCTCCAAACGACTTAATAATGTTTACGGTACGGATCATTTACGGCACAATCAATTCAGAATAAAGTACAAATATATCAAATACACCGATAGCATGGACAGGCCTTTCCATCTTGAAAGTATCGATTTCGGCGGAAGATTGACTATCACAATAAGCAGAATGGCCACTCCGGCAAACCAGAAAATATCAAAACTCAGGATCAGGGGGTTCACTGCCATGGGTTTCACCATTGCTGTAATACCGAGGACAAGCCCGATGTTGAATATGTTTGAGCCAATGATGTTTCCAATGGATATATCTGTTTCCTTGCGAAAAGCGGCAATGACAGAGGTAGTTAGTTCAGGAATGCTGGTACCAACGGCGATCAGCGAGACCGAGATGATCCGTTCACTGAGCCCGAACTGCCGGGCCACAATAACCGCATTGTCAACCAGCAGGTGGGCTCCCAGTGCGAGTCCACCGGATGCCGCGATAACCCCCAGAACAGCTGCCCGGATCTTCATGCCGGGAGCAGATGCGCGTACATCCCCGAAAACAGCAGCTTGTCGCCCCGCGCGTTCAGAAATGGGCCCCACGGCAGTTCTTTCGACATGACCGGATTCCCTCTGGGAGCGGTACAGGGAAGCCAGGATATAGAGGACCAGCAGGAAAAAGATCAATATGCCTTCCCGGGCTGAGAACCTCAGGTCAAGGACGAACAGCCAGACCATCAAACTGAAAAGAAGCATTATGGAGCCATCAAACCAGACCGTTCTGGTTTTGACCGGGATGGGCAGGATCATTGCTGCGATGGCAAGTACAAGCAGGACATTTGAAATATTGGAACCGACAACATTATAGACAGCCACATCCGTATATCCCTTTACTGCCCCTGTCAGGCTCACCAGGAGCTCCGGGGCTGAAGTGCCGATGGCCACTATAGTTAGCCCGATCACAAAAGAGGAAAGATTTAGGCGCCGGGCTACGGATACACTGCTTTTAATCAGTAGCCTCCCGCTGAAGATTAATAACGTAAATCCAATCAGTAACAGGAAGTATTCCATG
>JAUVKJ010000112.1 GCA_030592145.1 Bacteroides sp. | reverse complement strand
ATGCCTTTTCTCCCCGGAATATTTACTGATCTGGTAAACGGAGATTACGCTGTACAGGAAGATCAGCAGGACAAAGCTGGAATATTTAAACTGAACATGCCCGGTGCCCCGGATCAGGGCGACCACTCCGGCAATCACCGTGATGAGCAGAACCATGACAAGGTCCGTACCGCCTGGCTGAATAGTTCCGATGAGCCAGGTAAGGACTGCGAAAACGAGAACATAGATGCCAGGCTTCCGGCCTGTGTCAACAGGCCTGAGCAGGCTGAAAAACTTGTCGAGCAACATGGTGAATGCTGCAAAATGCAGAGCCAGGATAAACAGTCCAAGGAAAGTGAACACACTGATATCCAAGACCCTGTATGTTTCAAAAGATATGCTTGAATGGACCACCATGTTTCTGAACAACATCAGGATAACCTGGAAATAAAAGACCAGGACAAGGAAAAACACCAACTGCAGGATCTGGAAAACCCTGCCCTTGTGTTTATCCTGAAGCCTGAATTCAGTATAGAATATATAGGCCACGAAGAAAATAAAAAACGAGGTGGTGAGCAAGCTGGCCAGGTTCGGGAATATATTTGAGGCAGCGAATAACTCGGGACTAAAAATCTCCATACCGGCAATCTGGTCTGCAACGGGCAGTTTCAGCAAAATGGCGTTCACCAGGATCAGGATTATGGTTCCCAGGAGGATCCCGGTGTTTTTCAGTAAGGGATCGGGTATTGATTTGATCAGGTGCCTTACATACAAGAGAAAGAGAAAGATGCCAAGAAAATACAGGATCAGGGACAGCTGCGACTGAAACGGGCTGTACCTGGCGATAAGTGAAAAGTCCAGTAAAAACAGCTCCTTATTCCAGGAGTCATGGATCAGGTGTCCCTCCCCTGTCAGATCTGTCTGTAACTCTGTGCCTTCCGGTACATGGAAATCCTCCTGAAAATGGTTTTTAAGTATGAGATTCTCATAGGGGTATTCATGCTTGATCAGGATGATTCCGACAACACTTCTCGAACCGGCAACCCTTTCCTTCAATAAAGACCAGTTATTTCCCAGGAAAACCATCTCCTTCTCCCCCCGGTCGACAAGATCTCCGGCAGAAACTGAATTGCCTGTCCAGAAAACCAGGGTATCCCGTTCAAAAATAAAGATTTCCAATCCCCGGCCCTCAATCCTTTCCTGTATGAGCGGGTAGAGTACCGTAAAATACTGCCCGGGATCCACTCCCTCCAGTTTCTCTTCAATATCCTCAAAAAGCGTATACAGGTTTAGTTCCTTCTCCTGCAGGGTTTTTTCAAAACGCCTGACCCTTGTATTTTCATTCAGGGAATAAAAAGATATTTGCCCGAGCAGAAGCAAGAATATAAAACAGGCCAGGGCGACGCCCAGCAATCCGAAATTTCTGTTCACGTTTCTGTTCATAGGGACATTCCGCTTAGATGACGAAGATAATGATAAATCATCAACCGTGATGGTAAGGTGTACCCCTGATAATGGTAAATGCCCTGTACAACTGTTCGATGAAAAACAGAGGGATCACCTGGTGTGAAAAGGTCATTTTCGAGAGTGACAGGAGCATATTCGCCCGTTCATTCACCTCTGTTGAGAATCCATAGGCACCCCCGATAACGAAAACCAGTGATTTCATTGAATCCTGGTGCATCCGGTCTATGAATTCCGCGAATCCAATGGATCCCATCTCCTTCCCCCGTTCGTCGAGGAGCACTACATAATCCTTTGTTGATAAGACTTTTAGAATTGCTCTTCCCTCTTCCTGAATGAGCCTGGACCGGGGCCATGACCCTGTATTCTTCACATCAGGTAACTCCCGGATTCCGAAATCCGTATATCTTTTTAACCTCTTCATATATTCATCCAGGCCTTCCCTAATGAAAGGAAATCTGGTTTTTCCAGTAAGCAGTAATTGTATTTTCATCTGTTTATTTGCTAAATTGCATCTTGAGCACTGGCATGATTTATGAATTATAATGTACAAAAATTGTGCTTAAATGAAAAAGATTCTTTACATACTGGGTTTTACATGGGTCGTCCTTGTTCTTGCGCTTCCCCTGAATGCACAGACAGAAAAGATCCCGGAAGGCATCACATTGTCCTTCAGGGCTGGTAATGCAACGGAATTATCGAAGTTTTTCCACAGTAATATAGAGCTGATCATTCTTGAAAAAGAAGATGTATACAGCCGTTCCCAGGCCGTACAGATCATCCGGAAATTTTTCACTGCACACAAGCCTGAAGCATTCAAGATCATTTTTGAAGGGGGAAAGGAAAACTCCCGGTACGCCATTGGTTGCCTGCAGACTTCGGAAATGAAATACCGGGTATATTTCCTGATGAAAAAGCAGGACGGATCCCCATTAATTCATCAATTAAGGATCGAGGAAGAGGAAAAAAATGATCAATGAGGATCTTTTTAATTCATTTCTGGAAACCGCTCTCCGGGAGGACATCGGAGATGGCGACCATTCCTCTCTGTCCTGCATTCCTGCCTCATCCAGAGGCAATGCCCGCCTGCTTATCAAGGACAAAGGAATCCTCGCTGGAATAGACATTGCCACACGCATTTTCCGGAGGATTGATCCCGGATTAAAACTTGAACTTTTCCTGAAGGACGGGGACCGGATAAAAAACGGCGACATTGCCTTTGCCGTTTACGGAAGTGTGCTCTCCATCCTGAAATCAGAACGGCTGGTACTGAATGTTATGCAGAGAATGAGCGGGATCGCTACGAAAACCTCGCAGTACGTGCAGGAGCTCGGGGGACTGAAAACCAGGGTCCTGGATACAAGGAAAACCACTCCTGGCATGCGTATCCTTGACAAGGAAGCCGTCCGGATAGGTGGCGGCATTAACCACCGCATGGGATTGTATGACATGATCATGCTGAAGGACAACCATATCGATTTTGCAGGCGGAATCGAAAAAGCGATAAACAAAACAAACCTTTATCTTGAGAAGGAAGGAAAAGATCTGCATATCGAAATTGAGGCCCGCAGCCTGGACGACGTCAGGGAGATCCTGCGCGTGGGAAAAATACACAGGATTATGCTCGATAATTTTTCGCTTTCACATACACGGCAGGCGGTTGAAATCATCGCCGGGCGTTACAAAACAGAATCATCGGGTAACATTACCCTGAAAAACCTGAGGGATTACGCCAAATGCGGCGTCGATTTTATTTCCGTCGGGGCTCTGACCCACCAGATCAGGAGCCTGGATCTCAGTCTTAAAGCCATTCAATAATATGGATGTCAGATCGTTTTTATCCAGAATATACCGGTATGCATATATACGCTCCCAGCGGACAGTCATCCATGCAAAACAAATATCCTTTCCGGGTTTTGAAGGAATACCCATCTATAATGTGGTAGTCTTTTTTGCGCGCGGCATCCAGAAAGGTACGCTGACCATCCGTGCCTCCTCTATCGCATTCCATTTTTTCCTGGCCTCGCTTCCTGCATTGATCTATTTTTTTACGCTGATCCCCTATATTCCCATCGATAATTTCCAGGAAGGCCTGCTCAGTCTGCTGGAAGCCATTCTTCCGCTTGAAGTCTACAAACTTATTGAAAACACCCTGATGGATATGTTCGTAAAACGTAAAGGCCTGCAACTTTTCGGCATTGTGATCGCTCTTTATTTTGCAACAAACGCGATCAACGGTATGATCCAGGCATTCAATGCCACATACCATGCCATCGAAACAAGATCCTGGATACAAAGGAGGGCCATTGCGGCATTCCTGGTAATCATCCTTTTCTTTCTGATCACCATTGCGGTAGGGCTGATATTGTTTGGCCGCATGGCAATCAACCTCCTGGTAGAATTCGATCTTATCAATAAAAACTTTACAGTCATTATACTCCGGTTAAGTAAGTGGATCGTGGTGGTAGGCCTGATCTACTTTGCCCTGTCCTTTCTATACTGGCTTGGGCCCTCACGAAAAATGAAATGGAAGTTTTATTCCGCCGGATCAACACTTTCCAGTATCCTGATGATCAGTACTTCTCTGGTGTTTTCATACATCATGAATAATTTTTCCCAGTTCAATAAATTATTCGGTTCCATCTCCACCTTCATGATCATCTTGCTGTGGATCTACCTAAATTCCATTGCCCTGCTGATTGGTTTTGAATTAAACGCCAGTATTAAAAATGCAAAGCTGGTGATGTACCCTGATCCCGATGATGATGCGATCGGGGATATGTAAGGTTTATCCTTTTTTTAATCCCGTGATCCTCTCCTCAAGGATCTGTATCTTCTTCTCCGCATCCTCCCTTTTCTTTTGTTCCTTTTCCACCACTTGTGAGGGGGCATTCTGAACAAAGCGCTCATTGCCCAGTTTGGCCATGACTTGTTTAAGAAAACCTTGCCGATAAACAAGCTCCTGTTTCAGTTCCCTAAGCTCTTCTTCCGGATCTACATGGTCCTCAAGGGGGATGAAATATTCCACGTTCCTGACCCGGAACGAAAGGGCTCCCTCTGGTTTTTCCTTTATTTCTGTGATGGAATCAAGGATCCCCAGTTTCGCCAGGATACCTTCAAACCGTTTGCTGTAGGAATGGTTCTGATCCCGCACCAGGAGTTCCAGCTTCTCCCTGGCAGGCAGTTCTTTTTCCTTCCTGATTTTCCGGATGGCAGTTACCGCCTCCTTCATCTCTTCGAATTGTTCAAGGACTTCAGGGTCAGTCTTTCCGGCTTCGGGCATGGGCTGAACCATAATGCTTTCACCATCCTTCCGTTCATCGATGTACTGCCAGATTTCTTCGGTAATGAAAGGCATGAATGGATGCAGCATGCGCACCAGCATGTCAAGGAACCCGATGGTCCTGTTGTATGTTTCAGAATCCATTGACTTGCCAAAGGCAGGTTTGATGCTTTCAAGATACCATGCGGAGAACTCGTCCCAGAAGAGCCGGTAACAGGTCATCAGTGCCTCGGAGATTCTGTACTTGTCATACTGGCCTTTCAGTTGTTTTGAAGCCTTATTGATCCGGTTGTCAAACCATTCTACAGCTGCCCCTGAGCTTTCAGGCTGGGGAATGCCTGAATCTACCTTCCATTGCTTTACAAGCCGGAAAGCATTCCATATCTTATTCCCGAAGTTACGTCCCTGCTCCGGAAGGCTGTTGTCATAAAGAAGATCACCGCCTGCAGGTGAGCAGAAAAGCATGCCAACCCTGACACCATCGGCCGAGTACTTCCTGATCAGATCAAGCGGTTCGGGGGAATTTCCCAGGGACTTCGACATTTTCCGGTGCTGGCTGTCACGTACTATCCCGGTAAGGTATACATTGGTAAAAGGTTTCTCGCCCGGATATTCGTATCCTGCAATGATCATGCGGGCAACCCAGAAGAACAGGATTTCGGGTGCGGTCACCAGGTCATTGGTCGGATAATAATATTTGAAGTCCGGGTTATCCGGGTTGCGTATACCGTCAAAAACTGCGATTGGCCAGAGCCAAGAGGAAAACCAGGTATCAAGGACATCTTCGTCCTGGCGGAGATCATCCATGGAAAGGGTCCTGTTTCCCGTTTTGTTCCGGGCTGCTTCAAGGGCTTCTTCTGCGGTTTTGGCCACTACGTATTCATTGGTTTTACCGATAAACCAGGCAGGGATCCTTTGTCCCCACCAAAGCTGCCGGGAAATACACCAATCCCTTACATTCTCCATCCAGTAGCGGTAACTATTTTTGAACTTGCCCGGATACAGCTGAACGCTTCCGTCAAGAACCGATTCAAGCGCGGGGTTCGAAAGATCCTTCATTTTCAGGAACCACTGCATGGAGAGCCTTGGTTCTATCACAGCGTCTGTCCGCTCCGAAAAACCAACCTTGTTTACATAATCTTCAATCCTGTCTATTCGGCCTCTTGCTTCCAGTTCTTTAAGGATCTCATCACGGGCCCTGAACCGGTCAATCCCTACGAACCATTCAGCCGCTTCGCTAAGGGTTCCGTCATCATTCAGTATATCTATGCTTTCCAGGTTATGGCGTATCCCGATCTCATAATCGTTCTCATCGTGGGCAGGAGTGATCTTGAGGGCTCCCGTTCCGAATTCAGAATCCACGTAATTATCACAGATGATGGGTACCTTTCTTTCCACCAGGGGTATGATGGCCATTTTGCCATGCAAGTCCCTGTATCTCGGATCCTCCGGG
>JAUVKJ010000297.1 GCA_030592145.1 Bacteroides sp. | reverse complement strand
CATCGTCTCCAGTCCAGGGAATACAAGCGACCGGTCGTTTGGTACCAAGTAGATTGAGATCAGGTGTAAAGTGCCACCTCGTTTTTTTTCTGGTTGGCGCTTAAAATATTGTCCTTTGAATCGTAGGTGAATACCTGGGTCTGGGTGGGACCTACAGCCTCCTCGATTACCCTGCGCTCGACCTTTCCCCTTAGCAGATCCTGCACCACGAATGATTCAAGGGCCAGGGATCCGCTGCGGTTGCCTGCAATAATGGCAGGTTTGGATTTGAAAAATCCGGTGCTCAGTCCGTGTCCGAAGGAAAGCTCATCACTGAACCTCTGTTCCCAGCTGGCACCATCCTTTTTGTAGATATTCAGGGTGTTCCCGTGAAAGGGTTCAATGGTTACCAGTTCATCCTGCCCGTCCCCGTCAAGATCGATGAAGGACATCTCGCTCACTTCCCTGTAAAACATTTGATTTACCCTCCAGTCATCCCCTTCCTGTTCAATGTAGAATATCCCCCCTGCACCTGAAACGCAGAGCACCTCCGCTCCGCTGATCATGGTTTTGCACATACCGTGGTTACGGATTATGCTACTGTCAATGACCGTCGATTTCCATCTCTTATATTCGGCATTCTCCAGGTCGATAAGATGCAATTCGCCCGGTGTGGACCAGTCCGACGGATCGTCTTTATATTTGCTGATGCTTGCAGCAACCAGGTAGTCCTTCCCCTCCAGGCTCAGTACCTCACATCGATGTGCAAAGGGAAGTTCCAGGGCCTTGCCCGATTCCCAGTTCGTTCCCATCCTGGTATGCAGGAAGATCCCCGCATCCTTTCCGTTAGACGGAGGGAAGAGTCCCATGATACTTATAAACAGGTGCGGTTTTCCCGGAACCGGGATAAAGCTCATCATACCTCCGGGCATGTTAGGAATCGGACTTGCTTCACCGTTCAACAGATCATAAAGGTATACCTCCGGTTTGGTTTCCGACCCGGCTCCGATGTAAAAACCGGAATCATTCCGGAAGGCATTGGCGGTATAGACCGCTTCGATATCGAGGATCTTTTGTTTTTTGTACATGTTTTAATCCGGAAGTGTTGAAACTATATCTCTCAGGAAATTATTGACACTGAAATTCTTCAGGCTGTATCCCATTCTCACCACTACAAGCTTCTTCGAGGGCATGATATAGATTCGCTGGCCCAGGAAACCGTCGGCGAAAAAGATGTCATCCGGAACATCCCTGAGTTTATTCACTGTGTCGGGTTCCTGCAGCCAGAAGGTGCCGGCATATTTGCCATTTGAATTTGGAGCTTCCTGCCTTGAATAATCCACCCAGCCGGGTGGCAGTATGGTATCTCCTTCGAAAACACCGTTATTCAGGTAAAGCAGGCCAAACCTGGCCCAATCCCTCGTTGTTCCATAACTGTATGAGGAGGCTACAAAATTTCCGGCAGCATCTGTTTCAATCAGGGTATTAAGCATTCCAATGCGATGCATAAGCCCGGTATAGGGTAGATTATAGTATTGCTCATCATTATCAACTGCCCTGCGGATCAATCCCGAGACCAGATTTGCATCCCCGGAGGAATATTTCCAGCTTGATCCGGGAGTATGCTCAGTAGGCATGCCGACGGTATATTCAAACATATCATCACTCTGCATCAACATTACCGTGGCCTCGGAGATGGTAAAATAATTCTCGACCCATTTCAATCCGCTGTTCATATGCAGAAGGTTCTCCAGGGTGGTTTCTCCACGCTCATCGTTCTTCCACCCGGGGATATCAACTGCTGTTTTTACATCCATCCTGCCCTCACCGGCAAGTATACCAACCATGGCGCAAGTAAGGCTTTTCGTCATGGACCATCCATGAAATTCGGTATATGCATCATACCCTTCAAGGTATTTTTCTGCGATCAGCATATTGTCATAAATCACAACAACCCCAAGTGTTTTTCTCAGAGGTTCTGTATCCGGCGGATCAAATGCATCCCCGAGAACGGCCTCCAGTCTGGTATAATTCACCCCCTGGGGAAGGGATCCGGGAAGGACATCCCCTTTCGGCCAGGGAATGGTATCCTGGCTATACCCCGGATCAGGAATGTCAAAGGATGCTGCCATGAGTTCTTCTTCAGATGTTTCCAGGACGATCACTGCACCGAGTCCCTCCCGGAAGATGGCCTTTCGTTTTGCCAATCCGAACAGGGTGGCCGTAACTGACCTTTCCTCATAATTAACCTTCGCCTTTGCCAGGCTTACCGGGAAGAAGGACAGGTCCTCCGCGTACACCCTCTCCGGGTTCTTCTCAGCAAAAAATACACTGGAGCACATACCTTTGGCGGTTAGAGCAGTGATGATCGGGAGCCTTGGCCATGCATAAACGATTACAAATACCAGTATCCCAAAAAGGATTACATAAAGAATTCGTTTCAGGAGCTTTTTCATGATCTTTTACTAAATCTTTAAATATTCAAGTTATAAAACGTATGGGAATATAACAATTTCCTTCGTCAAATTCGGTATCTTGGAACCTTCTTTATACACTATGGAACCTGTCGCAAAAAGCGAAAAAAGATAACAATATTACAAATGACAATGAAATAACCTCGATTTTAAACCCATCGAATTCGATAGGTTTAAATATTAAAACTGAATATTTTATTACCGAAAAAGTCATGATTAAAAAAGCCTTAAAAATAAAAGTTCAAGACACGGAAATCACAGTTATCAAAGCTAACAACAATGACTATCTCTCATTAACTGATATGCTCAAAGCTAAGGATGGCGACTTTTTTATCTCCGACTGGCTCCGGAACAGGAACACTGTAGAGTTTTTAGGATTTTGGGAAAGTATTAACAATCCCGATTTTAATTATGGCGAATTCGCCATAATTAGAAATCAGGCCGGATTAAACCGTTACAAGATTAGTGTTAAAGAATGGGTTGAGAATACAAATGCAATCGGTTTACAGGCCAAAGCCGGACGGTATGGAGGAACCTATGCCCATAAAGATATAGCTTTTGAGTTTGGCATGTGGATCATCTTGATGGTGATCCAACCCCTTAAGGCGGCACATGCGCTGAATATAATTACCTTTTGTTCTTCTCTCGGGTAGCTCTATTTTCAC
>JAUVKJ010000039.1 GCA_030592145.1 Bacteroides sp. | reverse complement strand
CGTATAGTTTACTAACTGTCCTCCCAGGTTCAGCTGCAGGCCTGGAGTGATATTGTATCCGATACCAAAACTGATAGCGTTTGTGGACAGGATATAGCTCAGGTCGTTCTGGTACGCTTCTGTCACACCGGTCTGAGTCATAGAATATCCTGCACTGGCAAGAAGTTTGTCCCCAAATGAATACTCGGCTCCTATGGCAAAATCCCAGGAATTCGCATCGAGCATTTCTTCCCTGCCGTCCCAGTTTGCATTCTTATCGAAGAAATATGTGAAACCGGTGGAAATCAACAATGCATCTATGGGGGTCAGGGTGGCACCTACGGAAAGTAGTGCAGGCATATCCAGATTTGTCTTGGCCCCGTCAGGGAACATTGTTATATACTGGCCTGTGCTGGGATCAAATCCCACGGTCCCTTCTTTTCCAGCTACAGTTTTATTTGTAAACTCTAACTTGGTAAGATGTTCATATTTGATTGCAATGTTCAGCATATCGATGGGCTGAATATTCAAACTTACAATCGGTGTGATACCGGATGCGGTCTTTTCGGCATCCACATCCTGGTTGGCAAGTATATTGGATGTAACTGAATATTGTCCTGCAGCCCCTGCAAAAGTGGCAGCTGCAGCACCATTGGACATTCCCGGTGTATACAGTCCCATGACGGTCAGGGCTCCAATGGCAGCAGGATTTGCTAATGGATCACCAGCCTGTATCAGTCCAGCATCAATGGCATCATTCAGATTATCCGCACCACCCTGTGCCTGGGATGCTGCATTTGAAAAATAGGTGGAACCAGGTATATCAATTGCTGAAGGCAGAGTTACATTAATCAGTCCAAGCAGAGTCATGTCATTCAGATGACCTTTATAAGTTTCCTTGGCGGTTACATAACGTGCACCGATCGCAACAGAGATCATGTCGTTGATCTCATATGTAAAATTGGCCTGATATCCGAAGAAAACAGAGGTCCCTTCAAAAAATGCATCAATGGAATAGCCATCGACTGTCTGGGATATCAATGGGTTTGCTAAAGCTGTGGGCAGGTCAGAGGGACTGTACTCAAAGGATGGTAGTCCACTGTTATAGGTGGCACTTCCGCCTCCTCCGATGGGGTTGAAGCCGGCTGAGATTGCAAGTTTTCCCATCTTAAACACACCATATACCCCGGGGAAAATGGGAGCTGAAACCTCACCCGTGTATTTACCGTCATTCAGGTACTGGTAATTACTGGTGATGGTCCGGGTCTGGCCGATGGTCTGGTTGTTGATCGAAAAGTGGAATCCGTTTCCCAGCTTTGTCAGTCCGGCCGGATTGTAGTAAACGGCATCAATACCCAGCGTGGCCTGTCGTGCTGCCATCCGGGTATACATGGCACTCTGGTTGGTATTGGTTACAATACCGCCCGCGAACGTGGTGCCTGCCAGCAGCAGGGCCGCCAACGCGGTTGTCAGGGATCTTTTCATAATGATTGGTTTAAGTTTGGTTCAACGCGGCTAAAGATAGGAGTATTCTTAAAAAAAACAAAAGCAGCCCGGTGGACTGCTTTCAAAATCAGGTGCCTTCATTTGTTCTTTCCGGGGATATTAAACCGCCATTGCAAAATTTTCAGTAAAAAATTTTAAAGATGGCTTGTTTAATATCCTCTTCAAGAAAAAAGGCCGCCTGGCAAATTTTCAGAGACAGCCCTGATATCAAGCTCAGGTGTTATTTAAACAGCTTTTTAAACTTACCATTGGCAGGCACGATCTCGTAGTTCTTGTTGACGATAAGATCGGCCAAAGGTTTCAGGGAACTCACGCTACGGTGCTCTCTCTCAAGAACTTCAGCCCTCCACTCATTCATGGGTTCCTTGCCGCGTATGATCTGGGTCATTTTGGTCTCGTGATAGGTCAGGTCTATGAAAACACGCAGGTCTACCTGGCCAGTCTTTATGGCATAAAGGCCATCCAGCACCAGCATGTCGACTTTTTTGAAATCGGTAATAAGCTTATCGATCTGTTCCGGTATGATGTCGATGCAGGGCATCATAGCCTCCCTGTCTTCCCTGAATTCGCGTATATTCTGATCGATCAGGCTCCAGTCATATTCATCGATTCCGATGCTTTCAAGTCCCTGGGTCTTCCGCCACTCCGTCCTGAGCAGGGGAGGCACCTTGTAATAATTGTCGCTATGAATGATCTTAACCCTGATCTTTTCCGGCTTCAGCAAGCGGGCGAGGGAATGGGAAAGTTCGGATTTGCCTGATCCTGACTCGCCGGATATAGCTACAATATACTTATAACACTTTTCCCTTGTAGCACAATCCTTCATCATTATTTCCTTAATGTCGGCGGCGGCTTTTTTATGGGTTTCCTGGATCAGCAGAATATCGCCCAGCATAACTGTCATTTTTCGGTTAAATCTAAATTCCTACTTCAAATCTCTCTCCGGGATTAAGCCCGTATTTTTTCCCAACTATTTCGATTTCAACCGGCTGGTTTTTAGCAGCATTCAACTCAATTGAGATCCTGTCAGAAGAGATTTCAAAAATGTAATAATTTTTCCGAAATGCAAAATTGAATTCCAGTTTTTTCCATCCTTTGGGAAAGCGCGGATCCAGCGATAAGGTTTTTTCCCTGAAATTGATACCGGCAATGGACTGCATTACGAACAGGATCGTCGACCCCATAACCCCGGCATGAATTCCCTCACCAGTTGTACCTCCCTGGATATCAGCATAGTCACTCGATAGCGCTTCCATGAAAAATTTCCAGCCCAGGTCCTTGCGTCCAAGCTCATTGGCCAGGTATGCATGTACGATCCTGCTGAGGGTCGATCCATGCGAGGTCCGCTGAATGTAATAATCAAAATTGTCTCTCAGCATATTCTTTCCCACGGTGTATCCCATTCCTTCCAGTATATCCGCGATCTCTGACTCATCAAAATTGAACCAGGTCATCAGGGTATCGGCCTGCTTGGCCACCTTGTAGTCGTCGGGAGATTTCCCCTCCGCCTTCAGGATCCGGTCCATCCTGTAAATGTTGGTATATTTCTTCCTGTAGGCATCCCAGTCCAGTTCCTTCAGTTTAAAATAACCATCGAACTGTGCAATGATCCCGTCACTGTTCATATGAATCGCCAGGTTATCCTTTATTTTTTCCCATGATGCGATCTCCTCCTCTCCCAGACCGATCTTTTGTTTCAGTCCCCGAATCTTCTCTTCAGGAACGGTTTTAAGGAAGCCCGTAGCCTTGCCAAAGAGCCAGGCCACCATAAGGTTTGTATAGGCATTGTCTTTCACTCCCCCTTCTTCTGATCCCGGCAGGTGTTCATGGAACTCATCGGGTCCCATTACCTTTCGAATGGAAAACCTTCCGCTCTTTTCATCCGCTTCACATTTGCCGGCCCAGAACCTGCAGATCTCAAACAGCATTTCCCCTCCTTCCCTTATAAGAAATTCCTCATCGAGGGTTATCCAGTAGTAGTACCAGATATTATAAGCAATTGCAAGGGAGACATGCCGCTGCAGGGAACTGTAATCATCTCCCCATTCCCCTGACACGGGATTCAGGTGAACGACCTGTGTCTCCTCACGTCCGTCACTACCGCTCTGCCAGGGGTACATAGCTCCCGATAATCCGTGTTGTTTCGCATATTTCCGGGCTTCCCCGATACGCCTGTAGCGATACATCAGAACGGATTTCACGATGTCAGGAAAATGCAGGCTGAATAAGTTCAGGATGTACAGTTCATCCCAGAAGATATGTCCCCTGTAAGCCTCACCGTGCAAACCCCGGGCCGGGATCCCGGCATCCAGGTTTGCGTTATGCGGGGAAGCCGTCACCAGAAGGTGATAAGTATGCATGCGGAGCAGCTTCTGGGCGAACCTGTCTCCCGTCACCCGGATATCCGCCTCCTTCCAGATCTCTTCCCATTTCCCCGCGCTCCTGAGGTGAACCTTCTGAAAGCTGTCCATCCCGGAAAGGCGTTCACGCGCGGTCTGAAGGCAGAGTCCCGGACCGGTTTCCCTGGATGTGTATATGTTCACAAGCTTTTCCAGGGTCAGGCTTTGTCCCATTTTTACATCCATCTCTGTCTCGGTTTCCACTTTCCCCTCCGTGGTTATGTGCAGGAAACCGGCTTCCTGTTCTGTGCGGTCGAGGAATACACGGAGCCTGGCAGCCATTCCGATCTCGATGTCTGACTGACTGGTTTTGACCAGGAGGTACTGGGATTGCCTGTCACCTCCCTGGTCCATGGGTTCAAGGTGATGCTGGTCAAGCTGGCGGTACCGCTCCACGCCGTCGTTGATTAAATCGCCGTCGAGTACGGAACGGATACTTATCTTTCCGGAATAATTCTTTGGCTCAAGGGTATAACTGATGGCTGCGTAATGCATGTCTTCCATGCTTGCGACCCTCCGGGAACTGATCCGGGTCCGGTTTCCGGATGCATCCTCAACGAGCATTTCCCTTGAAAGGAGTCCATCCCGGAAAGACCTTCTCCGGTGTATATCAAGCACCTTGATCCGGTTGGGATCCATCCACTCCCCCTCCCCGATCCGGAAGGTGAGGGGCAACCAGTTAGGACAGTTGACGAAATCCTCGTTCTCAATGTCACGGTTCCCCACTTTGGAGATTCTGCGGTTAAACATTCCTGCCATGTAGGTGCCGGGGTAGTTATGTTCGCCCGCATCGCATTCTTCCATGGCGCCACGTGTACCGAAATACCCGTTCCCGACGGCCAGCAGGGCTTCCCTTGACTTCTCTTTCAGGGGGTCATAGTCATGGTAAACAATGGACCAGCAATCCTCGTCGAGTCCAGTTTCAAACCATCGGTCAATACCCTCTATGCCACCCAGTTCCGCTATGTCTTCCACGACGATATCAGCACCGTTGATCAGCAGTTCCCTTTTATTCTCTTCACGGGCAATTCCAAGGACCAGTCCGAAATTCCCCTTTCTTCCTGCCTGCACACCGCTCACCGCATCTTCCACGACCACCGAGAGATCATAATCCACTCCGATGTTGTCGCATGCGGTGGTGAATATATCGGGTTCGGGTTTGCCCTGCAATCCGATTTCGGCTGAAACCACCCCGTCCACCCGGGTTTCGAACAGGTCCAGGAGTCCCGCAGCTTCAAGCACAGGTACACAGTTTTTGCTTGAAGAAGCCACCCCGATCCGTATGCCTTCCCGTTTGAGCTCATGGATCAGTTCCACCGTTGAATCGTAAACCTTTACCCCGTCTCTTTCCAGGATCTGGTTGAATACCAGGTTTTTCCGGTTTCCAAGTCCACAAACCGTCTCCAAATCCGGCAAATCGGAAGGATCCCCTAAAGGAATATCTATCCCCCTCGACTCAAGGAAGGAGGCAACTCCCTTGTACCGGGGTTTTCCGTCTACATAGGGCAGGTAATCATCGTTATGGGTAAACTCCCTGAAAGTCTCCCCATATTTTTCTGCCCGGGACCTCAGGAAGGTATCGAACATTTCCTTCCATGCGGTGGAATGTACGAGAGCGGTCCGGGTGATCACTCCGTCGAGGTCAAAGATTACGGCAGAAAAAGGATGCTTGGCCATGGTTGCTTTAATTTTGATTATCGGACGAAAGGGCTTATATTGACAATACTTCAAAAATAGGAAATAATAAATACAGGAGAAGGTATGAGCAAGTTGGTTATCATTTCTTATGAACTGCCCATAATCCTGGAACATGCCGGGGATAAATCATATCTCCTGACACCCAAATCGCATGCCCGTACCAGTGGACTGGAAAACTTTCATAAAGCTCAGAAAGCTGTGTGGTTCGGCCGGCCCGGATCGAACAGGGGGGATACCTCCCGTGTGGAAAGGCAAAAATTGTCGAAAGCATACGAAGAAAAAAACTGCCACCCTGTCTACCTGGGGAAAAAAGAACATGAACGCTTCCTTGACGGGTTCAGCAACCGTACTATCTGGCCCCTGTTTCACTATTTTACCCAGAATGCCATTTACAGAGAAGAATTATGGAAAGCGTATGAGAAGGTTAACCGGGCCTATGCGGCCGAAGTGTTTCCCCATCTGGAGGCGGGCGACAGGGTCTGGATCCATGATTATCACCTGATGATGCTGCCCAGCATGATCAGGGAGAAGTTTCCGGCTGTATCCATTGGCTTCTTTATGCACATTCCCTTTCCTTCCTATGAGATCTTCCGCTTGCTTCCATGGCGCCGGGAGATTCTTGAGGGACTCCTGGGGGCGGACCTGGTAGGATTCCATACCTATGATTATGAGCGGCACTTCATGAGTTGTGTCCGGCGCCTGCTTGGATACGATTCCGTGTTTAACCGCATCCACCTGGAAGAACGGATCGTGAAAGTGGATTTCTTCCCCCTGGGAATTGACTACAGCAAGTTCTCTGAAGGCGGGAAAAAGATATGTAAAGAGGGAAAGGCGGTGGGCCTGACCCGTGATCTCATCGACCAGCAACTCAGCGGGGAGGACAAAAAAATCATACTTTCAATCGACCGTCTTGATTATACTAAAGGGATCACAGTGAGGCTCAAGGCTTTCGAGTATTTCCTCGAATCTTATCCCGAATTCCACGAGAAGGTAAGCCTGCTTTTCTTTGTAATGCCGTCGAGGGAATCAATGGAGCAATACAAAAGCCTGAAAAAGGACCTGGATGAACTGGTCGGCAGGATCAATTCCACTTTTGGATCACTTACCTGGATGCCGGTCTGGTATTTTTACCGGCAGCTGGATTTCCAGGAAAGGATGGAACTTTACTGCCAGTCAGACATTGCACTGATCACGCCCATCCGTGACGGAATGAACCTGATCGCCAAGGAATACCTGGCCACACGGGAAGGCCGGACCGGGGTGCTTATCATCTCTGAAATGGCCGGTGCATCCAAAGAACTATCCGAGGCCCTCACCGTGAACCCGAACAACCTCCTGGAAATCAGCGAATCCATCCATTATGCCATGGAAATCCCTGAAGAAGTCCAGATCAAACAAAACAGGGTCCTCTGCGAACGCCTCAGGAATTATAACGTAGAACGATGGGCCAATGATTTTTTCCTCAGCCTCAAGGAAGTGAAAAAGATCCAGGAGATAAAGCTGGCACGCAAGTTCACAGGAGGAATGATGCAGGACCTCGGCAAAAGCTACATGGACGCCGGCAAACGGATACTCTTCCTCGATTACGACGGAACCCTGATGGGTTTCGATAAAGATCCCCAGAAAGTAAATCCGGACAAAAAACTTTACGAAACACTGAGAAAACTATCAGAAATCCAGGAGAACAAACTGGTGATCATTTCGGGACGGGACAAGGAAACACTGGGACGCTGGTTCCCCGCCGCTGAATGGAACCTGGATATTGTCGCCGAACACGGGGTCTGGTTCAGGGAACCGGGCTCTAAGTGGGACATGATCGAACTGATCGACAGGGACTGGATGGAGATCATCCGGCCCATCCTGGAGTTTTATGTTGACCGCACACCACGGTCCTTCATCGAAACCAAGAACTATTCGCTTGTATGGCATTACCGTAATGCGGATCCCGACCTTGGAAACCAGCGTTCCTGGGAGCTCAAGGATGAGCTGAAGGGCCTGGTCGCCAACCTCAATCTTGAGATCATGGACGGTGACAAGGTGATCGAGATCAAGAACTCCGGGATTAACAAGGGCAGGGCTGCCGCCATCAAGATCGGCGATACCGATTATGACTTTATCCTTGCCATAGGTGACGACTGGACCGACGAATATACCTTCGATGCCCTCCCGGAGAAGGCCTATACCATAAAGGTGGGTACAAAAACGACCAAAGCCGGTTACTATGTCGAAGGCGTACCCGATGTCAGGGAAATCCTGAGGGAACTGGAAAACCTGATCAACGTTCAGGCGTGAGATATGTCCGGCTTCAATAAAGATCTCCAGTATTATAAATTCTGTGCCTACGGGTTCCTGAAGAACCTGCGCTTTTTCGAACCCTTCCTGATCCTTTTCTTCCTCGAAAAAGACATTACATATTTCCAGATCGGCATCCTGTATACGGTACGGGAACTGACCCGCAATATTTTTGAAATTCCGGCCGGCCTTGCAGCCGATGTGCTGGGCAGACGCAGGACCATGATCAGCTCGTTCAGCCTTTATATTGCATCCTTCCTGTTGTATTCCACATCCCGGTCAATGCTGGTCCTGTATGCCGCAACCATTGTTTTCGGCCTGGGCGAAGCATTCCGTACCGGTACCCATAAGGCCATGATCTTTGATTATCTGCAAAAACAGGGCTGGTCGGAGCAGAAGGTACATTATTACGGACATACACGGTCCTGGTCTCAGGCAGGCTCGGCAGTGTCTGCCCTGCTTGCCGGGGGACTCGTTTTTTATTCCGGCGAGTACCTGAATGTTTTTCTGTACTCGACCCTGCCCTACCTGCTGGGATTGCTGTTGATCATAAGCTACCCGGCCTGGCTTGACGGGAAGGCAGAATCATTGAAATCCCTTGACCTAAGGAAAACCACAAGAGAGACCCTGCTGAATTTCTGGCATTCCATCCGCCATCCGGGTATCCTGAGGGGCATCCTCAACGTATCCTCCCACGGCGGTTATTACCGTGCCGTCAAGGATTATCTGCAACCGGTGATACAATCACTCGCCCTCACACTGCCTTTCTTCCTTAAGCTTGATAAAGAGCGAAAATCCGCCCTGCTGATAGGCTTAATATATTTCCTTATTTACCTCCTGTCATCGGCAATAACCCGTCGTTCGGGATCGTTCGCGGGACGGTTCGGGGGACTTGCCAAACCGCTGAACATCACCCTTGTGGCGGGACTGGCAGCCGGTGCCCTGTCAGGAGTGCTGTATTCCTTTGATCTTGTGCTTCTTTCAATCGTCTTTTTTGTACTGGTTTACCTGGTGGAAAACCTGAGATTGCCGGTTGGCATCTCTTACTTTACAGAACACCTGGACCCGGATATCCTGGCCACAACCCTCTCTGTGGAATCCATGGGCAAATCCCTTTTTACCATGTTTCTTGCCCTGGGAATGGGACTCCTGGCAGACCGGTTCGGACCGGGAACCGCACTGCTGGCAGTCTCCCTGTTCATGCTTGCAATGGTGCCAATACTCAGGATCCGTAATGACCGGTAACTATTCCCCCAGGAACTCCTCTGCGCTGATAACTTTCGCGTAGGCCCTGAGCGTGCTCAGAGTGGAAAGGGCCGTTTTTAGTCCGGGTTCTTTTGCAGCCAGGAATCCGGTTGGATCATCTGCCTGAGCACTTCACCTTCTGCAAAACGAAGATTGGCCTGCATATTACTCAGGATGTTCACAGCGCCCATCATGGGTGTCTGACGGAAACAATAAACCAGCCAGGGGGTTTCGTATTCTCCCCGGGGACTTGTATCCAGTAGTTCTTCAATATTGGCGGCAAGCTCAGGATCGGCATTGGCTTTCAGGAATTCCCTGTGTTCATCGATACGGTTTTTCAATTCCTCTCCTTTGCCAGAAATGCCTTCATCACCAAATATCACCATTTCAGTACTACCAACAACGTCAGAATAGGAAACCTTCTTCAGATCAATATTCCCCTTATCATCCACGGCATCATAGTTCATTTTATGGGTCTTCAGTATGATTTCCCCCATGACTACCTGCAAATAATCATCCAGCGCGTTGGTTCTGTCGCTGATTGCCTTTGCCTGTTCCAGTTGCCCTTCCTGTACCAGCATTGCAGCATGTTCCAGATAGGAAGCGTTCCGGAATTCTACCATCTCGCTTGTTTTCATGTGATCCGAAGCTGAAATCGCAAAAGAGGTCAATACATTCTTACTTACCTTCAGAGCATACATCATAAAGATGATGGCCACAAATGAAAGCACGAAAATCAAGATGGTGAAATTCTGGACCTGATTTTCCTTGTCTTTAATGGCCTGGATCACCAGGATGGGTATGAATACAAATACGGTGACGATCCCACTGAGGGTGATCATGATGTTTGCAACAGGCCAGTGCTGGATTTTAAACATGGCCCCTGCAATGAAAATGATCCCTGCAATAAGCCCGAAAATATACATGGGCATATTGACA